>NZ_CP069805.1:0-10242 GCF_016894305.1 Citrobacter sp. B72 | reverse complement strand
TGTAATGGCTCAATAGTAATGTCCGCCTGTGGCTCAATTCAGATGTCCGCGCTATGGTAAGCTTCACTGGTCCGTTTAAACTACCGGGAGGCATATCATGAGCGCAGAAAGCTCAGGAGTGTTTACTTTGAAAGAGATCAACCGGATCAAGATTATACAGGACGTCATTGAACGTCGCATCACAACGCGCCGTGCGGCCGAGCACCTCGGTATCAGCGACAGGCAATGCCGCAGACTTCTTGCCCGTTACCGTGAAGGCGGACCGCTTGGTATGGCCAGCAGACGATGTGGCATGCGTGGTAACCGCCAGTTGCCACCCGGGCTCGCAGATCAGGCTCTGGAACTGATCAAGACGCGTTATGCTGATTTCGGTCCGACTCTGGCGCGTGAAAAGCTCGAAGAACTCCACGGACTGTTTCTTGGCAAAGAAACTGTCCGGCGCATCATGGTGCGGGCTGGCTTATGGGTTCCCCGTAAACAACGTGCCGCAAGGATCCCTCAACCACGGTACCGGCGTCCGTGTACTGGTGAGCTGATACAAATAGATGGCTGTGATCACGACTGGTTTGAAGGCCGTGGCCCGGCCTGCACCGCGCTGGTCTATGTTGATGATGCAACCAGCAAACTGATGGAACTGTTGTTTGTTAAATCGGAGTCCACGTTTTCTTACTTCGAAGCCACGCGGCGCTATATCGATAAGCATGGTAAACCGCTGGCACTGTACAGCGATAAAGCCGGTGTTTTTCGTGTTAACAATAAACACGCCACAGGCGGAGACGGGCATACTCAGTTTGGGCGAGCCATGCATGAACTGAACATCCAGACTATCTGTGCAGAAACCAGTCCCGCCAAAGGGCGTGTAGAACGAGCTCACCTCACTTTACAGGATCGTCTGGTCAAAGAGCTGCGGTTACAGGGCATTTGTTCAATGGAGGCTGCAAATGACTTCGCTGAGGCCTATATGGCTGACTATAACCGCCGTTTTGGCAAAGTACCGCGACATGATTTTGACGTACACCGTGCTGTAGAACATGATGAGGACCTGGGGCTTATTTTCACTGTTCGTGAAAAACGTAAAGTCTCAAAATCGTTGACGATACAATATGATAAAATGTTGTACCTGATTGAAGACAGCGAACTGAGTCGCCGTGCAATAGGTAAATATATCGATGTGTATCACTATCCTGATGGCAGAAAAGAGCTGCGCCTGAACGGTACGCTACTTCCCTACTCTACCTACGACCGACTGTCAGAAATCGACCAGGGCGCGATTGTCGATAACAAGCGTCTTGGCCGAACCCTGGAGTTTATCAGTCTGGTGCAGAGCAAGCGGGATAACACGCGCTCTCAGTCAATTCCCGCTGGAGATGGCCCTTCCCGACGACGGCCAAAGCAGGAAGGGAAGAAATCCCAGCGCTCACTGGATAATGATGACATGCTCGAAGCACTCAAACAGCTTCAGTCACGTTCAGAGGACATTTTTGGTAAAAGAGCCCGCTGATGGTACTCACTGGCCGGACAGTGGTTGCTCACCAGTTGATATTGTCCGGCCAGACCCATGATGTATTATTCATTTCGTTCAGCATCTTTATGTCCTGCTTTTCACGGGCATACTTACCCCATAATGAATGAAAAGAACGAACAATACTGATTAACTGCTTTTTTCTTTGCTCCGGAGATAGGCTGATAAAATAGCAGCACCTGCTGTCAATATTATCCTCAATGAAATTAAAATCAGAGTCTGATGCATATTTTACTGTTAGCATAATATCATTCGACGTTGTTCTCTCAGACTCTGTTAATGCTGATTCTATCAGGTATTCAAAGGCATACATGACAGACAGCTGGTTTTTGTCTGTCTGAATATAACCCATTGAGTTTCTGAGTATTGAGGACTGTACCAGGACCAGAGGCCATAAAAGCTCAACACCATAAAGCTTATATGTATCATGTTGATCATACTGATGTTGCTCAACACGACGATTACCTTCCCGTGCTTTACGAATATCATAGGCAAGGGATAACATAAATCCGTCTTTAACTTTAATCAGTGGGCTTTCATCCACGATGTAATGAATGAGTTCATGTAATTCATTCAGGGCTTCTGAATCTCCCCACAGTATAAAACCTGCATTGTTCGGCGTTAACTCGTATCGAAGCATGGGCTCAATCATCCTGTTGTTTCAGTCGGAGGAAAGTCTATCAGTAAAGAGAATGAGAGATCAAAGTGGTCATTTTAATTGAGCTGGATAACGGACATTTCAATTGAGCCTTGACAAATGATGAGAATGGCGGGATCCGGCTTTCTGGTACGGGAAAACCCTGCCAGTTTTATCGTTTTGACATCTTCGTATACGCAGCCCCATGCGTGGCCTTGCTATCATCCTGCATGACAGGCTCACAGGACAAATCATTTAAAGGTCGTCACTTTCCCGGTCAAAGGTGTATGCCTTCCCGGTTAATCAATAGCAGCTCTGTAAAACTGCCGCGCCGAATCGACCACAATGAAAAATATGGCAATTGCACGGCTTGGCCAACCCGACAAAAGCCGGAAAAAATTTCCGGTCTTCTGTCGCGTTTCTGATTAAAATCCATGACTCAGGCAGCGCCGACAGTTCCTGCAATGGCCTCAACCTCTTTAATCAGCTTTTCAAGCTGACCAACGTTGAGCGTTTCCGGCGTTGAATCCCGTAAAAGTCTGAACTGCATCTCTGCATTTTTCACCAGTAATTGCTGTGTGGTTTCCGGCAGATGCAGCATCAGAATCAGTGAAGCAAGCTGAAGATTGTACTGCCGTGTTTTCAGTTTTCTGGCGAGCACTTTGAATTGCCGGATGTAATACACTGGCGTTAAATGCGATGTGTTACTTTCGCCCGTGATAAATGATTTTCTTTTAGAATCAGATTCGTATCGGCTGACCTGTTCCTGTAGCAATTCGAGTGCCGAACGGATCCCGTCATCGTTTAACATTTCTGTTGTGAAATTCTGGCTCATAATCGCCCCAAATTAAGTTATTTCTGTCGGAACACGGTCAAACCGCCCATTCTCTCATATCACAGCCTGTTTCTGTCTGTCGTCAGTAGCCTCACGCGCGCTCCTCACCGGAGTTCGGTGCGTACGCGAGGCTACTGACGCCTGACTTTTTTCGCCTGTAATACAACAAGAATATCGGTTTTGTTTTTCTCATCAGATGAACCGGTGATCCAGCCTTTTGGCAGAAAGCTGAATCCAGTATCGGCATTGGTAACCTTAGATTCAGCGAGGCCACCGAGCAAAATAATATCCCCGTCAGCAGCGGATACCTCTGTATTAACTTCACGCTTAATAAGCGTCGGACTGTTATTCACACCCGTATCCGTTTTCGCAAAGCTGGAAAGCTGTTGTTTAATCACAAGATCAATATTGTCTGTCCTGATTTGAGGCTTAACATCGAGAATTACGCCGCTGGAGCGATATTCTATCGACTGAACCGGCCTGTTATCGGCGTAACTGACCTGGCTCAGCACAGGAACCTCATTACCCACAGAAAATGTGGCAGACGCACCATCTTTTACCCTTAGCCGCGGGGAACTGACGACATGAAAACGGCTGTCCGTCCTGAAAAGCTCATACAACGCATCAAGAGATCCTGTATTCACTCGTATAAAATTATCAAAGCCGCCAGATGTCCCCATCTGAATATTCAGCTTCCCGGATAACAATTTTGCTGCCAGTGCCAGTCCTGAACCATTACGTTCGCTGGTCTGCACCTCGAACACATAAGCTGCAACAACGATTTCCTCGGATGCGATATCTATCAACGGTAACAACGACTGCAACCGCTTGATTTCTGACTTCTGACCATAGTAAACAAGCACATCTCCGGTACGATTCATAAAGTCAGATGCCGAACCGGCAACCGCATTTTCAGGTGAAATTTGCCCTGAAGGTAGCGAATTTCGTTGACTGTTAAACTGTCCTGTAAACTGTCCGACCAGTATATCTGAGAGGTATGCCACTGACCGGAATCGCGGGCGATAAACAAACGTTTCCTGCGGCGGAATGTATGCCTTAGGTGTAAAAGAAGCTACATAATCAATGCCCTGTTTGCTGTAAATCGCAATGTTCATGTTGCCGAGATAACGCTTTATGAATGCCCGTTCATCGATATCAGGTGTAATACGAAACGTAACCACTTTATCTGATTTGGCAAGCTCAGGTTCAAGCATAAACGGCTTGTCAAACACCTGAACGTAAATCATATTTAGTGCCTGCGGGAGCGGGACAGCATTAAGCTCCAGACTGACACCCTTAGCTATAACCACCCCCGGAATCAATAAAAAAAGTAAACCTGTAATTATTTTCATCGTATTCCCCCTGAATAAACTGTCACTGTCTGCCCGTCAATTTCACCCGTCATCATCATTCCCTCAAAGCTGAACTGAGAAGATGGCTCCAGACGCAATCTGCCGGACGTATCGACCAGAACAACCCATGACAGCCCACCACGCTGTAAGCGCCCGGCAAGACGCCATTTATCCGAAATGGAGGGTGTTACTGGTAAGGCAGTGGACGAAACGACGGGTATATTTTCATCAGATGCCCCATTTGTTTTTTGCACAGGATCAGTACTGGCATTTTTGGCAAAGAACCAGAAAAGATAGAAAACGGATATAATCGCCATCGCCAGCAATCCTACAGCCTTAAACCACAGCATTTTAGAGCTAAAAATATTCTGTCGCTTATCGGTTACAAGTTCCCTTCCCTGCCCGTTCTCATGTGACTTATATAGTGGAAAAATTGATTTGTCATATTTATTCTGATAACTGTTCGTCAGATTCGATTTAAACAATTTAATACCTGTAAACACATCCACCCGGTAACGATTATGCAACCCAAGCGACACATGCTTACTCATGCGATAAGTTGTTTCCACCCTGTCTTTGATGAATCGCGGAAGATTCGCAATAGACTGATTCATAACAACTAAATCACATGTAACGCCTGTTTCATCGTGCGCAAAATGACGATGCTCAGCAATAAAAGAACGATGGTTGGCAGGTATGCCCTTATCGTTTTCCCATATACGCCAGGCCTCATCAATACAGATTAAATCCCCCGGACGACAGAACGTATTGTCAGCAATGCCGGAATCAGTTTTATACGGGAAAAAGTTATCATTCTGTACATCCTCATTTTGTACTAGAATTATTTCACCTAAGGAGCTTCTGTCTGCTTTTTTCACATTAACACAATAGTCATAAATACTATCAGTAGCCAATCCATATATATTACTGATAATCCTTCGCCCTGATATACAGGAAGGGATAATAACACTTGCCACTACTTCATATGATTTCCCGCTGCCGGGAATGCCAACGTAAGCCGAAATAGCCATATATCAACCAATAACCGGAATGCGACGAATAAAAAACCGTGTTAAATAAGCACTGACAACAACTTTTATACCAATAAAAACCGAAAATAAATCCATGAAATACAGCGCAGAATCAGGTAGCTGATTAACCAGCGCCACTAAGTCAGTAGAGCCGGGCAATAATGAAGAGACAACAGGAACAAACTCGGACACAACCAAAAACAATGCAGAAAAAACAATAAACTTAATGACAATTGTCCTCAGTACAAAACCGAGAACAAAGTTAAATGCAGAAACAATTAAAGCATACATTGCAATCACCTATGATGAAAGAACGATACGAAGACTGATAAATGACCAGATAATCAAGGAGCATAATTTCAATATATTTCTAATCTGTTCCAGAAGTTCACAATGCGACGCTATTCTGTAAGTTTTATCAAATACTGGCATATATATAACAGGACAGGTAACCACTCTACTTGTAAAATTTAACTCATTTAAATAAGGGAAGAAAGTGTTTAATGGCAAAATGATATCTTTCGCAGCCGGTGGTGTAATCTCTGGCAGGCTATTATCCGGATGGGATGTATCCACACCAGTGGTATGATTAATCTCATTAGTCACCTCAGAAGGAAGGACGATAATCGTACTGGAACCATTAGCAGGATGTGTGGTTGGTTCAAGTAAATCCTTAACCGTTGCACTTTGCCCATTAAGTGCTTCTGACACCTCAGATGCTGTAATTTTAGTAGAACTATTAAATGGAATGCCCTGATAATCTTCCTGTAAAGATGCCTTCATTAAGAGATTATTCAGTATGTCCGCAATAGTTTGAGAATCGACTTTATTTGATTCAAGTTGCTTCACTTGTTCATCTGTAAGATTACTCAAATCTGTTTCAGTTGAGCCTGACTGCAAATAAGCCACTTCTGTATAAGTCAGATTTTTAGATTCAACTCCTGTCAAAATATCCGTTTTATCAAAAAATGCAGACACTGAAACCGATGCTGGATTAGCAATATTCTTAATGGAAAAATCTCTTAATGAACTATATTCACATCCTGCTTCATTATAACATCTGTATTTTTTATTTTTGGTAACGGTTTCAAAGGACTGAGTCAGTAATGACTCAGGTGATGAACCATAAATAGTGCCCTCGATAGTAGGCATTGAATATTGTTTAGGACCATCAAACAAGTCATTTTTTAAGGCATTAAGACTATAACCAATACCTACCCAGTTAAGAGCGTTCCCTGTCCTGATTAAATTCGCTGATAACCGGCTCAACACTGGACTACCTTCCATTAACGCTGGCATACGGGTAAGAGATGTAGAAGTCAGAGAAGCTAATTCTGTCGTAGCCGCACGTTTAGCGACGATATTACCCAAAACGCGAGGTAACAACAGACGACCTAACAACACGGGATTTGCAAGCGCAGAGGCAATGAAAAGAAATAATAACAGTATCAGTCCAGCCCTTGTATAACAGCCCAGGCGCATAGCAACCCCCAAAGGAAACACATGAAATCAAAAAGATATTGAACCATTGAAATAAAGGGGCTGTTACGCCCCTGACCTTATAGATTAAGCACCACGAACCATTCGCAGGATCCAGCGAACACCTGCCGAACCTGCATAAAGAGCAACCAGAGACCCCGCTACAGCCATAATACCAACAAGAACAGTTCCAAAATCGACACTGTTCGTAAGTGAAGAAAGGTCAACATTACTACCGCTACCAGTCGTACCTTCAGCAAATACAGTAGGTGCAGCAACAGCCAGAGTTAAGGCACCGATACGAACTAAAGTTTTTTTAAAATTAAAAGACATATAAACTCCTTTTATGCGTTTCTTACTTGTTTAAGAATTTCACCTATTCCCTTCGCAAAAAGCCAAAGAAAAAAGGTTGTCGTAAAAGCCAGCCCCCAGAATTGCGCCGCGACGGAATAATCAATATCCGGAGAAGACTTATCCTGAGAAATCACCGAGGCCTGTAGTTTAGTAACTTCTGACTGTGGTAATTTCAATGTAACATCATCACATCCGTCAGGGCTTCCAAAGCTCATATTCGGACTGCAAAATTTAGTTCTGATGATTATTTCATCTGACACAATTATTTACTCAATGGAAGAGTGTAGTTACTGCTTAACATCCATCTTTCCAACGATCTTATAATCAACAATCACCGGGATCATCACACCTTTTGATGCTTTAAGCCCATAGGACGGGATAATTTCAAGAAATGGTTTCCCTGACTTATAAGCACTTTCAAGATCATCACGCATTTTCAGACAAACAGCATGACGATTATCAGGCGTGATTTTTACTTTTGCAGGGGCAAATCCACACGAGCTATTCGTTGATTCAAACTCCGTAGATAACGCCTGTGCATTACCCCAATTGAAATCTTCATTTGTTTTATCATTTTTCATTGTGCCAAATTGCACAAAAAATACCTTGAGCGTTTCCTGTTCCATAAATAACCTCAATTAAAATGCACATTCACGGTTGTAAAATTTTTGAGCCACAATATTTTGATAAATATCCGGCGTCCTAAATTTAAGTGTCAGGTCATCCATATGCTCTTTCCGAACAATGGAAGAAAAGACAGCTTCATAATCATTGCCAAGCTGATGGAAAATTCTGGCAATGGTTTTAGATGCCTGCTTGCGAAGCCAGCGAACGTCAGATTCAAAACTGTTAATCGCCAGCCGGACAATCCCCGAACGCTGAAATGTTTTAGGTCTGGCTGGATTTATCTGTTGCGCGTACTCACAGAGGCCAGTAAAAGCCCCTTCTATATCCAGCAGTATCTCAAGCGGAAAGCCTTTAAGTTCAGCCTCTGAACGATGCCAGACATCATCAACTTTCTGTTCAAGCGCTTTGTTATAAATGCGCCAGTAAACACGAGACTCACGGGAACCAACAGTAATCATTTCCTGCTGTAACGAACCATCACCATGATATTTGTGAGAGATACCCAGCCCCGGTTTTGGCCCCTTACCGCCATAAAAAGCTTCACATTTATGATCCCGCATGGCAGCAGAAACAGTAAATACACTGTCAAAATCATCAACTGCCAGATCGATACGTTTCAGCATCGTTACATCAAGATGATTGAGCCAGTTATAGATTTCATGCGGTGATGTGCCGTTAAAAACGTGAGTACAACCTTCACCACTAATCTGAATATAAAGCGTATCGTTATTGCCGCCCCAGAACACCATGCCAAGCTGTTCATAACCGCCATCAACAGAATAAAGCGGAGCCGAACGCTCATAGTTATAGCCTCCCCTGTCACGTTCAGGGGCAAGATGTAAGCCAAAAACTGCGGATAGCCACAATTTGAGGCGATGCATACGTGCCAGATAAATTTCCCTGTTCAGGTCGTTTATTTTTTGCTCAAGTTCATTTTTTGAATCAGTGCTGTAGCTTTGAACCTGTTCATTCAGTTCATCGTCGGACGGACACCATTTACCACCTTTAATCACATCGGTGAAAAAAGCATCTTTATGAGAAACATGATTGTGAAATGTCGGATATACGCCGTACTTACGCCATTCGTTAAGCCCATGTGGGTACGTTTCCAGCGATTTAAGCGAACAAAAGGGCATGGTAAAGGCCAGATAATCAATTTTCACATTTCTTTCAGTTAGTTGCATGTCAGCGACTCCCTGTAACCCACGAAAGAGCCGGAATGCAGCACGATAGAAACTAAAAGAAAATCATCACCATAAAAGCCGGTGCATTCATCTACCAATTCATCAAAAGAGCGGTAAAAATCCCACTCCCCGCTGACGCTGGCATTGATACCGAATCCTGCGATGTAGTCAAAATAAATAATATTCATAATCAACCACTTAGCTTCATGTTGAATCAATAATTTGCTGCATTAATCAATGCATGATACATGGACAAAACACATACTTCAAAACTACCATCCGGTAGTAAGTAAATAATATCAATGAGTTACGTCTGATTCTGTAAGGTTTTTTTACATAGTCGCGTGATGTCATAGGACTGATCAAACACACCGAAACCTTAGAATCTAATTATTTATTTTATTGCTCATTTATAAGTAATTAGAATCTAATAGTCAACAGAATTTAAGAATTGCGATTATGATAATCTAATAAATTAGATGGAGGTCTCGATGCCAACAAAGCACATTAATGACAACACTTGGCGATTGGTCGAAAAAGAAACAGTAAAAGCAGTGATTGAGTTAAAAGCTCCAGTGAAAGATACGGAGGTTCTGGACTGGTTGATCCGCAAAGGGATCGAATCAATCACTGAAAACGACTATCGAAAATTTTCGAAGACTGCGGGAGAGAAAAAAAACTGAAATGCGTAAAGGGATTTTAGCCATGCCTACTGAAAGCCCGTAGTTATCCTGAGACTACCCCCGTAGTACAGGACGGGGGTATCCGCCCCATTCCCGTTCAAAATGCAATCTATTGGATGATTCAGAGATGGAAGAAAAAAAATTAATCGAATGCCCGCATTGCAAGAGTGAAATCCCTCATGGTGCAAATGTCTGTCGAGGTTGCCAGGCTGAAATTAGTTATGGTCCGTCTGGTTTTAGCTATGCAATTACGCTGATCGTGCCCATCGTGTGCGGGTATTTTTTAGCCAAAAAAGTAGATGCTGAGCTGCTAAAGTGGGTTTTGTTCTTTGTTGCCGCAGTTCCCCTGTGGTGGTTACTTGGGAAGTATCTACTTGTTAGGAAAGCAGATCGCATCAACTTTGAGAGAAAAATGAATAAGTAATGATGATGCATCACTGGTTCGCACAATGACGTTATGCTAAAGAGGCCGCTGCATGATTTAATTTTCGCAGCGGCCTTTTCAACATAACGTGTGGCACATTATGCGCACTAAAGT
>NZ_CP069804.1:0-89899 GCF_016894305.1 Citrobacter sp. B72 | reverse complement strand
AGGCTTTGTTGAATAAATCGAACTTTTGCTGAGTTGAAGGATCAGATCACGTATCTTCCCGACAACGCAGACCGTTCCGTGGCAAAGCAAAAGTTCAAAATCACCAACTGGCCCACCTACAATAAAGCCCTCATCAACCGTGGCTCCATAACTTTCTGGCTGGATGATGAAGCTATTCAGGCCTGGTATGAGTCAGCAACACCTTCTTCACGAGGCAGACCTCAGCGCTATTCTGACCTTGCCATCACGACTGTGCTGGTCATTAAACGCGTATTCAGGCTGACCCTGCGCGCTGCGCAGGGCTTTATTGATTCCATTTTTTCTCTGATGAACGTTCCGCTACGCTGCCCGGATTACAGCTGTGTCAGCAGGCGGGCAAAGTCGGTTAACGTCAGTTTCAAAACGCCCACCCGGGGTGAAATCGCACACCTGGTAATTGATTCCACCGGGCTGAAGGTCTTCGGTGAAGGCGAGTGGAAAGTCAAAAAGCATGGCCAGGAACGCCGCCGTATCTGGCGTAAGCTGCATCTCGCCGTTGACAGTAAAACACATGAAATCATCTGCGCTGACCTGTCGCTGAACAATGTGACGGACTCAGAAGCCTTCCCGGGTCTTATCCGGCAGACTCACAGAAAAATCAGGGCAGCATCGGCAGACGGCGCTTACGACACCCGGCTCTGTCACGATGAACTGCGGCGTAAGAAAATCAGCGCGCTTATCCCTCCCCGAAAAGGTGCGGGTTACTGGCCCGGTGAATATGCAGACCGTAACCGTGCAGTGGCTAATCAGCGAATGACCGGGAGTAATGCGCGGTGGAAATGGACAACAGATTACAACCGTCGCTCGATAGCGGAAACGGCGATGTACCGGGTAAAACAGCTGTTCGGGGGTTCACTGACGCTGCGTGACTACGATGGTCAGGTTGCGGAGGCTATGGCCCTGGTACGAGCGCTGAACAAAATGACGAAAGCAGGTATGCCTGAAAGCGTGCGTATTGCCTGAAAACACAACCCGCTACGGGGGAGACTTACCCGAAATCTGATTTATTCAACAAAGCCGTGTCACAATAGAAGATCCAATCGAAACTTTACTTCATGGCCGGCATGGGCAAGGCCGTTGTATGCAACTTGAAGTTGGTCAGGGGGAGAGCTATTCATCAGCTACAAAAAAAGCGTGGCGAACCGGAGCTTCATGTTTGTTATTGGGAGAGATTAGGGATAGCAAGACAGCGCATGAAGTACTTATGGCATCGTTATCAATGTTCGTAGTCTCCACTATTCACGCTTCATCAGTTTTTGAAGCAATTGAACGCTATATAATGTTCTGTGAGGAGATAAATGTAAATGCTAAACAGAATGTGGCTAATACATTATTTATTATCGCGTACCAAGAAATGACAACTAAATTCCGTGACAATAAAATAATTGGTAGGAATGTCGATATTAATGGCTACAACCTTGTAAACTGTGATAATCACACCGCTATTAAATCAAAAATTATCCAGGGGAACTATAAGTCTCTGGTTGATGAATTTAAATCCATGAATTACTTAATATAAGGGACAGAGATATGAAAAAAGGTGTCGCGCAGATAACCGATGCGATAATAGCTATCGGCATCTTTCTCTCAGTAATGGCTTTTATCATCATTCCAATAAGTAGCTGGATCATTGATCAGACTCGTGCAACTGTTGCAGCTACGCATGCAAAGCGTGTGCAACAGGCTGCAAATCTGTATATAAAAGATAACCACGACACAATAGTAGCAACAGCAACTGCTACAAATCCTGTAATTTTTGGAGTTCCTGAGCTAATAAATGGAGGATATTTACCTGCCGGTTTTTCTCCGCAAAATGGTTTTTCTGCAACATACCAGACGCGTGTTTTTGAACCGACAACCAATAAGCTCAACTCAATGACTTATCTGAATGGTGGTGTAAAGCTGTCAAAAAGTCTGGCGCGCAAAATTGCAATTGGCATTGGAGCTGATGGTGGCATTATCGATAATGGCGTTGCACAGGGAGCTTTAGGTAGCTGGACCATGAACCTTTCTTCATTCGGTGGTTACAATCCTGGTGAAGGGAGTGTGGTTATTGCAGGATTCTATGAAAACGGAATCAAGATCAGCGACTATCTATACCGTAAGGCAGTCCCTGGACACCCCGAGCTAAATACGATGAGTACCTCTTTAAATATGGGAGGTAATAATATTTCTAATGCTGCAACGGTTACAACGACAAACCTAAATGCAACTACAGCAACGGCCACAAACGTAAATGCTACGAATGCGAATGCGCAAACTACACGTACAGCTGGCGAAACCTATACAGGTGGTTGGTTTCGTACCACTGGTGATACCGGTTGGTATAGCGAGAAGTGGGGTGGCGGATTTCATATGACAGATAATGACTGGATTCGGGCATACAATAACAAGTCGATTTATACAGGTGGACAGGTACAGGCTGGCACAATTCAATCAAATGGTCGTATGACCACAAATGAGTTTGTTCAGATAAATGGTGTTGCTACGGCGGGGTGGGCATGTTCCCCTAATGGGCTTGTAGGCCGCGATGCGTCTGGTGGCATACTTTCTTGTCAATCCGGCGTGTGGAGAACAACCGGGAAAAACTCATTAGAGCGCATGTCGTGGACTGTTGGCTCAGGTAATAACTACGGCGATGTCTGTTTATCTTCACTCAATTCAAATGGTCTTACAGCTCAGGGGTGGATAGCCACCGGCTCGGATGCCTGTACTGAAGATAATCAAACTTGCACTGTTGATAATGTACGCTGTTACGCTGTTAGGCTGAATTAATTGTCAATCCGGTGTGTGGACGTCCAGCGGCAAGGTATCATCATTCGAAATGGTTCAAGGAAATGATGCTTGTGGCAAATACGTCTACTCAAAAGCCTACTGTCCTGCCGGAAAACAATTGATATCAGGCGGCTTTGTTCTTTCAAACTGGACCGGTGGTAGCGGGTGGAACGCCCCTGATTCTTCAATGCCATCACCATCAGAGAATGCCTGGCAACTTGTTACCGGAGGCGGTGTTACTGGCGGAACGTGTATGCGAGCAATTGCCTGGTGTGCCAAAAATTAACTACATGATAGTATGGGATAAAACCTAATAACGACAAGCCATGGACGCTTCAAACTATGATTACTTATCTCTTCAGTAAATTCAAAACCAGGTTGAAAGTACCGACTGCCAGAAATCTCTTCAACACAAAAAATCTGCGGAGGAAATCACGCAACAAGTTGCTCAAAAAATCTGGGGTAGTCATAACTGGCGAAAGCGCAGTAACCCCGCCATTTTTTTATGAGTATGGTCGCATAACAATCGGTCACGGTGTGTACATCAACACGGGATGTGTGTTCCTCGATCATGCGCAAATTTCTATAGGCGACGATACGCTGATTGGGCCGAATGTTACGTTAACAACGGCAAGCCATGAAACCTCGCCTGAATTGAGATGTAGTGGCGTTACTCAGGCTCCAATCAGTATTGGCCATAAAGTATGGCTAGGAGCAGGCGTCGTTGTTTTACCGGGAGTTACAATCGGCAATAACAGCGTTATAGCGGCAAACAGCGTAGTACGTTCGGATGTACCAGCAAATACGTTGTACGCAGGTACACCTGCTGTTTTTAAACGCAACATATGATGTGGGTTACTGGAAACGAAACACGCTAAAAGTGCCGTAATCGCACCCATAAGCCATCATTCCATTTGATGTAATCGAGAACGATTGTCCGGCTGGAACATCAAATGAAAAACTTCCCGATTTCTGCCACTGAGAGTTACCATCGATTGAGTTTGCGACCGTAAGGCCACCAACCGTAGCTGTCAGTGAAAACGTATTGGCACAGTTATCTGAGTTACCAAAGTTGATTTTTTTTGGGGGGGGATTGCCTCCCCAAGTATAGATTTTAAACTGCTTTCCAGTTGTATTGCTGCTACTAAAAAAGCCTTTAAATGCCCCCAAAGACACGTAAACCCCATCTGCTGGGCTGGGTGAGCGCCAGACACCGGATTGACAATTACCTTGAACACATTGCATAAGCGGCAAAACAGTTGTTGTTTGAACCAGCCCCTGTGACTACCCATCTGTTATTCACTATATCGGGATAACTGCCATCAGGGGCGTTGTAAGCGTTACTGGCATTGCCTGAGAAGTAAGTTAAGCTGTATCCGCCAGATAACAGTCGGTTACCCGCTGGACATGCAGCATATGAGTAGTTTTTATTGCAGCCACTTGCGCCAATAACAACAAAACTATCCATATCTGAACGGGCTGATTTCCAGACGCCGGATTGACAATTAGAAGATAATCAAACTATTTAGGAGTTCAACATAAGGCTGAATATCCGATGACTCTCCAAAAATAACCGGACACAGGGTAGTCGTCGTTAGTAACTAGCATGCCAGTGGTGGATAAATTATATACACCCATATCACCGCCCCGAACGCCATTCTTTGGGGCGTTTATTGCTGTGACCGTTGCGCTGTATACTTCTGACATCTTGTGCATAAAAGATTCGTAACGAGAACTATCATTACCCAAACCTGCGCCTTGTCCCCACTGTTCGATTAATCCGGAGCGTGGGTTACATGACCATCCGTTTGTCCCTAGCTTGACAATGAAGTCTCCGCTTTTCCAGACGCCGGATTGACAATTTTGTAAACGGCTTTAAAGTGCATCCCTTTTGAAAAAAGGATAAATGATGTCAAGGAAAAAGTCGGTTACGCTCAGTTTTGCAATGAAAAAATATATCAACACTGTATCAAGTGAAAAAAAAGGGTGGAGGCAGGAGTTATATCGAATGAATGTTATCAACAGATATGATATTGCAAATTTGTTTATGCACGAGATAACATCTGTTGATATATCAAATTACAGAGATGAACGTTTGGGGACTATGCATGAAAAAACTAAAAAGCCTATATCGGGTAATACTGTCCGACTGGAGTTGGCTTTTTTATCATCAGTTTTTAAACTTGCTCAAGTCGAGTGGGGGGTTTGCAACAGTAATCCAGTGTCAGCGGTACGTAAACCAAAAATCGGTAAGGGGCGTGAGAGGCGATTGCTAAAAAATGAGGAGCGGAAAATATCAAGACACTTTGAGTCATGTGACCATCAGATGTATGTGATATTTCATCTGGCACTTGAAACTGCAATGAGGCAAGGTGAAATTTTAGGGCTCCTTTGGGAGAACGTGAATCTCAGTATTGGCGTTGCTCACTTACCCGAAACTAAGAATGGCACATGGCGTGATGTCCCATTGTCTAAAAGAGCTAGAGAGTTACTTCTCCAAATGACTCCAAAAGTGTGTGGGCGAGTTTTTACATTTACATCTAATTCGTTTAAATCAAAATGGCGGAAAAATATACTTCTGCTGAAAATTGATGATCTGCGTTTTCATGATTTACGACATGAAGCAATCAGTAGATTGTTTGAATTAGGTACATTGAATATGATAGAGGTTGCATCAATATCTGGCCATAAATCATTAGCCATGTTGAAACGCTATACGCATCTTAAAGCATATCAACTTGTAAGAAAAATAGACGCAAAGGTTAAAACTGTAAATAAAATAGCATCATATTTTACACCTTATCCGGCAATTGGAAAAATTACTAACAATGGATATTCAATTACATTTATTGATTTTGATGAGTTCGTTGTTACGGGGGCAACCAAAGATGAAACTATGTCAAACGCAGCGGTTGAGTTATTAAGGAAACTAGCAATAGCTGCACAGCAGGGGAAGAAAATCGCAAGTCCAGGCCAACTGGCTAAGGTTACAGACGACGTGGTTTTGATAAATCCATTAATGTGATATTTGAGAGAAAGTAGCTATGAAATCATTGCTTCTTGTAGGTCTTTGTATTTTAGTTATAACAGTGTATCAAAATTCAATGGGGTCAAATGACTCATACAATAATTCATTGAAACTGAATAAAGCATCATTGTTCCTAAATTATACGACTGCATTTGATAGTTACTATTTAAGTAATGCCAATCAAACTGGGGATGTAACAAACAAGGTTACATTGCCAGTTTGGCTCCCAATGGATGCTTCGATAAAAATGAATATCACAGGGGGGTATGGCTATGTTTATATGCCATCTGCAAGTGGTGTTTTCTCTGAGATAATGAAAGGCACTGATTATAGTGCATTGATAGGGTTTACTGATAATAATGCAATCGTGACTCTTGGTGGTAGAATCGCGAAACCTTCCTTTATTCCTGATGGATATATAGTTTACATGAGGTGACGATGTTTTATTATGTTGTTATAGTGTTAATGTTTGCTATTGTGTTTTCATTTGTTTTTCCGGCTCTATATCTAAAAGAGAAAGGCAAAGTCATTAATAGTTGTGCGGAACTGCAGCAGGAGACGTATAAACCGGAACGATTTACAGCTTTTTCTATTCTTATGTTTTTAATGCCACTTTTGATCTTCTATTTATCTGGAAATATTACACTGTCAATTTTTACTTTTGCTTTTGCAATAGTTGCCTATACGGATGTTAGTGCAAGATGGATTCCTGATTGTGTAATATATGCTTTACTCGTGATATCGATGGTAAGTGTAAGGTTGGCTGATTTTGAGGCAATAATATTGTCTGTAACTTTATATATTATCCCTGCTTTGTTGTTAAGTATCTACGGCTATATAGTGAAAAATGAATCGTGGATTGCATCAGGTGATTATTATGTTTTTCCTTCTATCGGTTTAATGATTCTCCCTCAATATGCCGCTGGGTTAATGTTTGTTAATTTGTTTCTGGTTATACTGATTTCGCGCTGGGTTCCTAAAGTCCCTCTTGTAACTATTGCATTTATTACATTTACAGGATATCAAATATGTATATTGTCAGGTGTGTTATAGTATTCTTTCTCTTTATCCCATTTTTCAGTATTGCCAAATCAATACCTACTGCTTCAAACTTAAAAACTTGCTTCACTCAGGCGTCAGAACGCTTCCAAATAGATCACAGGCTATTGATGGCGATTGCTGAAGTGGAAAGTGGCATGAACTCTAAAGCGATCGGTCTGAATAAGAGAGGAGGTAAAGTTGTCAGTGAGGACGTGGGTTTAATGCAAATCAACTCATCCTGGTTCCCAACTCTTAGTAGTATGGGGATTACACGAAATGATTTACTTGAAAACCCATGCCAGAACATCTATGTAGGCGCATGGATACTTGCTAAGAACATTTCATCCAATGGAGTCAATTGGGAGTCAGTTGGCGCGTATAATGCTGGATTCAAAGGGGCTAATGCACCTTTCCGCATGAAATACGCTAAAAAGGTTTATGCTAAATATCTTGCTCTAACCGGGGAAGGTTAATAAATTCTAATTAAGGGATTCAATATGTCATCTTTAACCAAAAAAACTATGCGTTGTAAACCTGAAAATATCATTGTTGGAAATTTAAAAGAGAATGCTTGCGAAATAAGAGAATATCTCTATACAGCAATGGCTGGTCACGAAGGGAATATTTATTCGCCGCCTCATAAAAATACAGTCGATGTTATGGAGTTTCTTCTTGATGAATGAAAAAATCAATTAGAACTACAAAAATGAATATTCAAAAGTTAATTTCACTACTAATTTTTCTCTGTCCTGTGATTGTTCACGCAGCCGAACTGAATGGAAAAGTCATACACGTTCTGGACGGTGATACCATTGAAGTATTGCAAGATAACAAGCCTGTCAGGGTTCGTCTGGCAAACATCGATGCGCCGGAAAAGAAACAGGCTTACGGACGCTGGTCAACGAATCAGCTTAAAAGCCTGGTTGCCGGAAAATCCGTTACGGTGACGTACACACGGACAGATCGCTACGGGCGTGTTCTTGGACTTGTGGAAACTAAACACATCAATGTTAATCGGTCACAGGTCATTTCTGGTGCTGCATGGGTGTATGAGCGCTACAACACGGACAAGGCATTACCGGCTTTGCAAAAAGCCGCACAGGAGCAGGGGCTTGGTCTGTGGGCTGACAGTCAACCAGTGCCGCCGTGGGAATGGCGGCATGGCAAATAACGAGGCCTGCGTATCCTTATGGCTAGTGAAGTAGCACTTAACTGATGGGGTGTTTATGGCTTTATTACCGGAAGAAAAGAAAGATCTACAGCAATGCTTCGAAAAACAATTACAACCTGATCTTGATTTGTCGTTTGAAGAAAATGACATAGTATATAAATTTAATTTCGATAAAAGTGAGTCGGGTGATTATATCGATAGTTTTACACAAGGAGTATGGGAAGGTTTTCAGGATGCCGAGGAATGGGAAAAATATGGTAAGCATCAGAAAATAAAATTACCTGAATGCCCTGAACCAGTCGAGGGTTGGTGTGATTGTGGTAAATGTAAGGCTATGATATTACATAAAGAGAAAAATATTTATGTTTGTCTTGTTTGCCATAAACAAACCGAACCGTTTCTTCCAATTGATTTGAACTCAAACGATTGGCTACCTGATAAATTCGAATGCTGAATGCTTCAGAATTATTAAGTTATGATGAGGAATCATATTTTATGTACCTGCATATAATTCCACAGCTTTTTCATCTATATGGGAGGGGCGATGATTACTGATGTAGAATATGAACGAGCGCGAAATATATTTGATGAGCTGCTTAATTGTGATCCTGATGATGTTGAAGCTTTAGCGAAATTTGATAATGCACTGGCTATTTGTATTGAATATGAATGCCAGGGCTGTGGTTACATACCAAATGTAAAGCTTGACTGGGCGCTTATTAGTTCTTTTAGAGCCTCGCAACATAAGCGTGCGGCACGTCCAATAACGGGAATTTATGACATATTTGATAATAGCAGGAGTTAAATTCAGAAAGTTTTCATGAGGCATTCAAGCAAATATTGATTTAAGGAATTACATATGAAAATGAGTTCAGTCAAAACTGTTTATGATTTTATGCGTTATTGCCGTATGCCTCTCTGGTTTCAGCGTTCAATCAGGGATATGAAAGTCGGCGATACATTCATTCTTGGTAAATACACACAACCAATTTCCACCTATAATCATCTTATCCATTTATCAACTCCCTTATCTGATTCTGGTGGCGAGCCATCATTTGTGGCAGAAGCATGGATAGAAAAAGAACGAGGTATTTATAAATTTTACGCTACATGGACTTTCCCGACTAAGCCTGAGCGTAGCATGATAATGACTTTCGGTAATTTCAAAATTATAAAAGGTGGTTTTATAGTGTTTGATTCAGAGTCTGAGGCTATTATAAATTTTGCAAAGGTTTGTCGGTATCTTGCTAAAATGCTTGACGGTATGACTATGGACGAAAAAAAAGAATATTTCGCAGCTAACAGTTCTCCTCTCTTTAATGGGATTTGGTTAGACAGTGACCATACAGAAAGACGAGAACGGGCAGTACAAGTTGAAGGAAAAATTAAAAGGGTCTTGATTAGTTATAAAAATCATCAAATGACTCATCAACTTGCTGCAATTGTTGATGCAGGGATAGCATTAGGTTCTATCCCCCTCTCAGAGTCAATGAATGTCAGGTGAACTTCTGCCGCGCTGCGCTTGACCAACCCTTCCTCAACCTAAAATAAATTTCAGGTATTGTCACGGTTATCGTTAATGGAGATGTTATGGAATTTGAACAATGTACAATGAATTTATCTAACTGGATTAAGCAAGAAGAGGCTGAATCAGGTGATAACGCATTTCTTTATCCTAATACACTCTACTTCAAAGTGCTTCGTGAGGTTAATGAATACGTAAGTGAGTTTGTCACTAATTGCGGAGATTTAGTTAAACTGGCTGCTAAGTATTCTGCTACTTACAATCAGCTCAACTCAGAAGATCATGAATTTGTTACTTTCCGCTTAGATGAGGATATTTTCACTGTCTCTTATTTTCAGGAGTAGATAATCATGCTTTTGCATATCGTTCCGCAATTGATGCACCTGATGGCAAATAAATGTCAATTAGAGTCGGTTGTAATTCAACAACTGGATTTTAAAATTAGCGGTGATGCGCTGGCGACAGGACGGCCGCACCCGAACAAAAATTTCTGGGTGGGAATGCGTAAGGGTCGAAAAGCGATAAATGGGATTTTATTGAAAACTGATAAAAAATTAAAAGACTTTACTGCTGAGTACCGATGGCGTATCGAAAATTTGGGCGTAATTACACACAAAGTGACAACATATATCGAAGATGATGAATTTGACCTGGTATCTCACGACATAATGTTAAATGGGGGATTTGAGCAATGGGAAAGCAGACGACACCCTGCTTACTCCAATCTACCTCCTGTAAAAATTCAGCCTTTAATGGAGTCGTTTTTATCAAAACCAGGAGTGAGAGAATCACATGATACGTGGGTCGTACATGACTGGGGAGACTTTCTTGAGTCCCGCGAGGAAAGCCTGCTCCTTTACACTATTCAATCTGAAAGACTGACTACCCTCTTCCCTTTGTTTACCAGACTTCCCTCAATTGAAACTGCTATCAATATTTAAAAAATTCTTAAAAGTGTCATTGAACCTGATAACAGAGAATATCATTTATTAGAGTCATGATGGCAATACACATTCGACTCGATAACTGCACCTCTGGCAAGGTGCAGTTATTTTTATATTACAACTTCATGGTTCTACTATGTGTGGTAGCTTTGTTGCTAATGGTTGTTGTTGTATCAGTGCCAGATTTTACCTTTTGATTATTGCAGTTATTTAAAGAATCATATTTCGATTGTTCAGCTTTGGACTGTTCCTCCAGTTCGTTAATTCTGACCTCACACATAGATAATCTCTCATGCAAGTCTGTCGGAAATGTTTCCAGTGTATCCAGGAATTCTGAAAGTTTGAATTTTTCACGTTCTCCCTTCTTATAGACTAAGCTGTCTGGCGACCATGTAGAGTTGCCCGTTAGTGAAAATCTGAGTTCATCCTCCACAGATCTTACTCTAATCTGTAATCCCGCAAATTTGCCGATATCAAGCTCAACTGGTTTGCCGGTTTCTTTTCTTTGGCAAACAGCTTCCTTAATAAAACTCATGATATTTGAATTTAGTTTGTTTCTTTCAGTATCCGTTGTGCTATTAAGGTCGAACTTATCACTACCGATTTCTATGAATGAAACGTCAGAATTTCCGATTAACTGCAATTCTGTTGAAAGATTTTCCTTACTGCTTTGCGCTTCAATTATGCGGTCGTAGAGTAAATTCATTCTGCTGTAGAATTTCTCTGCTGATTCAGGATGGTCTTTATGCTGATTAAGCAAATCCTGGAATCCATTTCGGGAGGACAACTTGGTGTTCTCGATACGCTTGTTTACCCGTTCTATTGCATTTGAGCTGTATGCGGGGTCTGATTTTTGATAAAAGCGAAGTGCCTGGTTCAGGTCTAATGCATGATCGTATTCACCGGTTTCGTATAATTCAGCTACCCGATAGCATGCTTCCTGATGCCCGGTACCCGCTGCCTGATGCAAAAGTTCAACGGCTTTAGATGCGTCGGCCTCTGTTCCTATGCCGTCAAAGTAGCAAAATGAAAGAAGATACATACCTTCTGCACTACCAGCCTCCGCCAGCTCGCGGGTCGTGGTGAATATTCTGACTGCGCTACAGTCCCCTTCGTTATATCGGGAAAAGAGTTCGTTAGCTGTGAGCTCCATTGAAGCTAACTCTTCATTGGTAAGTCTTACTGGCTCGACCGCTGCCGGCATTTCTATCTCATGTGATGTTGACTCGATTTCCAGACGTGATACCAGAGGCAATTCGACCTGCAGGATGTTCGCCGCTGCAATTACAGATTTATCGTTTAACCTCCTAACCCAGCATTTGTTCTGTGTCGGGGCGTAGGAGAAGCGACCACGTTCTGACAGCATACGCATTAGCCGGTGTGCTTCGCTGCCTTTCTCCGGTTTGTCAGAGAACTTGATCTGCAGTCTTTCCATTTCAGTGTTGTAAATTACTTCACCGAATTTGAAAGGCAACACTAGGTCGGTTGAGTTTTGACGCTGGTCAGTAAGATCAGTATCAGGTGTATCAGCGTTATTTCCCATTAGCGAAGTTTGTTCAGGTAGAGTATCTTCCCTCGGCAGGACCTTTTCAGGAACTGTTGAGAGGGATTCCTGGACATGCTGACTACTTAGATCAGGCGTCGGTTCTGCAGTGCTGATTGGGGATTGTACATTGCTCTCCTTTTCAACGGTCAATTCTTCCTGGGGCTCATTTTCGCTACTGCTGATTTTAATTTGGGTGCCTGGAGCAATTTCTTCGCTCTTGGACTTCCATGTTGATACGTAATCGTCATCGTCCTGCATTTTCTTCAACTCGACCATTACATCGATGGAATCCTGCCGCAATGCGTCAAGGTATTGTTTCTGCGGATAGTCCCCCTCAAGAGATTGTTTCGCAATTTCTAAATCTCTCTGTAATCGCTGTATGTTCGCTTCGCAGCGGGTTATCTCCGCGATGGCATCATTCAATAAGTTATCGATCCGGACAAACAGGCCTGTAGGACTGAAGGAATCACCGCTACTGTACCGGATGTCCATATTGTTGACGCTAACGCTATGCCCATCAGTGCGACCTATTGTGAAGCTGGTATACAGGCCCTTAGCATTAGTGCCCGCTTTGACACTGATGGCCATGCCTCTGTAGTTACCAACGAAAACAGGCTCACGAATATCAATGGCCATGTTGTCGACCGCTTTCCTCATCCGGTCCTTGAGGTAAATTTCTAATTTCTCAACCGCATTATCCTCAATCTTTACACCTTCTGTTTTTCGCCAGATGAACGATGTTGCGTGCGTCTGCAGGCCTGCAGTATCCGCATGTTGATTGATATACGCGACATCATCGCGGATGCCTGGTATCAATTCTGTCAGTTGAAGAATGTCTTTCGGGATCTGGGCAACTCGCGCTTCCAGTGAATGACGGCTACGCTGCCAATTCCGATAAAGGGTTTCCTGTTTGCGCTTCTCAGAATCAATTTTTACCTGCTGGAAAATAAGCTGATTACCTGTAGCACTTGCTTTCATTTCCGCAGCATTTGCTGCGTCGCCGGCAATATCTTCAATAACGCGATCGGTCAGTGAACCGTTACGGAACTGCTCAATTCCGCGAGCTTTAACTTCTATGGTTTGCCACATCCTGGCATCATAGGTTCGTTCAGTAGCGTAACAACAGATCTCGAGTTCGAAGTTTTCTTTATCCTGCTCAAAAAACATGTTGCCCTGTCGAATGCCACGACCATGTCTTTGTTCAAGATCTCGAGGCCGCCATGGACAATCCAAATCGTGTAAGGCGACTAGGCGACGCTGGACGTTTGTACCAGCACCCATTTTTGATGTGGAACCAATCAGAATACGAACATCACCGTTGTTTACAGCCCTGAAGAGTTCCTGACGTTTCTGATCGTTGGTTGCATCGTGTATGAATTTAATTTCGTTGGCTGGTACACCTTTATCAATTAGCTTTTGCTTTATATCGGCATAAACAGAAAACTTCTCCGGATCGATACTTTCACCCAGGATTTCATCCATGGAGAAGCTGTCGTCGTTTGTCGGTTCGTTGGCTGCGGCTGTATTAGCAGTGAATTTCCCTTTAGGGGTTGAGAGATCACAAAATACCAACTGCGTGCCTTTGCGGTAGGTATTGGCATCCCAGATGGAGTGTATGCGTCGTACCGCTTCGTTAACTTTGCTACCCTGGTCATCAGGAGCATGTGGATTTACTAGCCGGAAATCGAGTGCTGCAATTCGCGCATCATGTGTCACCTTCAGCGCATTATCTATTCGTGGGTCTTTCGGCATGTTTTCCATGCGATGGATAATTGAGCCCGGAGTCCACTCTTTGACTTCACGACCAAGGTTATCGAGTGCAGGCCTGTCAGTTAACGGATCAATGACGGTTTCCATCTCGCCCATAAACTGTGCCTGCAGTTTAGAACGCGGAACAACAACAGACGTTGGCTTTCCCCCCTTCAGTTTAGGCACCAGTCGTCCTGTTCCATCTGCTCTGGCCTGGGCAGCCAAATCTTCCTGCGTCACAACATCTGCAAACGAACGGTACATGCGCATCAGTTCAGGCACGTTAGTGAATTTCGCAAAACGAGCATTGAGTCTGTAGTTTACTCCCGTAGCATCCAGTTCCCAGCCATTCACTACCTGACCAAACGTTGAGGCCCAGCTGTCAAAGGCGGCAATATGTTTATCTTTAAGTTCGTCATATTGCATGTAGCGCTGCAGAGTGTAGAGTTCGGCCAGAGAGTTGCTGATCGGTGTACCTGTGTAGAAGTAAACGCCTTTCCCATCACGTTTCTTTTGTAACCAACGGCATTTCAGAAATAGGTCCATCGCTTTTTCTGAGCCCTGCAGGTTACCCAGTCCCGCAATACGAGTCTGCGAAGTCACAATGGCCAGATTTTTGAATTCATCTGCCTCATCAATGAACAAAGCGTCCACACCCAGTTGATCGAAGGTAAGCAAGTCATCTTTCTTGCCGGAATCAGATATTTTGGCAATTTTTTCTTCGAGTCTTTTCTTCTGCTTCTCCATTTCTTTTACAGACGGATCGCGCTTACCAAGGGACTGTCTGTATTCGTCGAGAGAAGCTGTGATATCGCTTACCTGTTCAGAAAGGAACGCTATCTCGTCTTCAGGAGCCAGCGACAGGAATTTAAACGAAGAATGTCCAATAATTACCGCATCGAAATCGCCAGTGGCGATCGTAGCAAATAGACGTTTACGGTTATCTTTCTCGAAGTCAGCCTGCTCGGCCACAAGGACATTGGCGCCGGGATAGAGCTTATAGAATTCATCTTTCCACTGGCCAAGGAGGTGGTTTGGAACAGCAACTAAGGGTTTATTCAGTAGCTGCATGCGACGCTGTTCCATAATGGTAGCGATCGCCGTCAACGTTTTACCGGCACCAACAACATGGTCGCCTAAACCACCACCTTCCTGAATGCCTCGCCAGATTGCATTTTTTTGCGTGCCGCGTAGCTTGATATCACCGCTTGCTTGCGGCAAAACAAGGTGTGACCCGTCATATGATGCTGGGACATGCGTATTGAAACGATCGTTGTAGCGCCTGGCGAGTCGGTCTCGCCGTTCTGCATCACGCCAGATCCAGTCTGTAAACTCGTTTGCAATCTGTTCCGCTTTCCCTTGAGCGGCCAGAGTTTCTTCCTGATTTACGGTATAAATAGGGGAGCCGTCATCGTTAAACCCGGTAATATCACGAACCTGAATAGCCGTGTTGTTGAAGAGTCGATCAAGGATTTCGAGAGCATTCATACGGGCAGTACCCCATGTATTCTCAAGTAAATCCTTGTTGCCCCCTTTAAACGACGTTACCCATTTACCAACAGGTGGAACATAAACGGCCTTGCACTCCTGATCCGCTATGCCGAGATGTTCTCGAACAAATGCCTGAATATCTTTTTGGGGTAGCCAGGTACTGATCAATTGGACCGAAATATCGATGGCATCAATATCCTGAGGTTGGTTTTCCTCAAGCGCTGAGATGCTGCGCTGCAGTTCATCGAGTAATATTTCTGTGTCGATGTTCTTGAACCTGGCGGCCGCGTCAGGGGCGAAATATTTATGGGTAAATTTATCTAATTCATCTGCCGTTACTGAAGGAATAGCACCATATAACCGGCGCGCTTTTTCCAGCTTTTTCTTAACATTACCGGACAAGAATGTGTCTGCAATATCATATTCAAGACTTTCAGGATTTCGGTAAATCAGGCCGCGGAGTTCTCGCGTGACTGCTTCCGGAGGCATCCCGGTTAAAGTAGAAATGCGGTCTATATCGACACGACCGGTTTCATTAAGCGAAATGACTAACCCATCTTTTGCTGAATCAGCACTGCTGGCAATACTGCTTGGACGATTTACCCGTCTAGAGAAGATTGCTGCCTTTCGTGCGGACGGTTTACGCTGGACGCTACCTTCTTTCTCCGCCATCGTTTTAGTAATGCCCTTGTCGTACTCCACTTCCAGCGACTGCAGAAGAGGATAAAGTGGATCATACTTGAGGACACTCTTATTGGAGCGACTGGACAGAAAATCGTACTTTTTAACATGCTTGTCATAGAGAAGGTTCAGCGACTGTCGTACCTGATCCATGGTGCTCTGGCTGGTATTATCATTAGTTTCCAGGGCAATAAGATGCGTCAGGGTGTCTCTGATCTGAATTGCGCTGCGAATACGCTCATCCTCGACAGCAGAACGGGTGATGTAATATTCGTAATCACCTGTACCTAATAAATCGGGTTTGCGTACCGCAATTCGGTTGTCTGGAGTGATGAAGAAGCTATCAACTTTGACACCTGTATCGGTGAAGTCTACGGATGGTTTTGGCGCTGCAGTATTCAGCTCATCATTATGCTGTTTAGCTATGAAACAATTTTTGGGCAATGGCGAGAGACGGCTGGTAATTTCAGTATTCAGATTTAACCCTGGAGCCGCAACACATTGCGGTGAATTACCGAATGCTCTGCTCTCGAGTTGCATTTGCCCGATCATCTGCTCAGGATGATTCACAAACCATGAGTTAACCTCAATAGGTTCATTGGTGCTGGCACAGCGGACAAAACCGGTATCTATCCAGCTACGTTCGGTTTCTTCCCCTGGGTGAGCCTTCTGAAAAAACACAATATCAGTAGTAACGGTCGTAAGTGCATTTTGTTTGAAGGCGTTTTCAGGTAATCGAATGGCGCCGAGAAAATGTGCTCTGTCAGCGATATATTCTCGATGCTCGGAGGACTTGGAATCCAGAAAGAAACGACTGACAACCATCGCCGTTATCCCGCCGGCACGAACTGAATCCAGGCTTTTGGCCATAAAGAAATTGTGGATTGAGAAACGGCTAGTCTGCGGGTTAAGTGGGTCATTTACTCTGAAGTCACCAAAGGGGGGATTACCAATGGCAACGTCAAAATAGTTTGCAGGGGCGCGGAATTTTTCAAATCCCTGATGGATAGTTGTAAATTCAGGATAAAGCTGGCGTGAAATTCTGGAAGAAATTGAATCGAGTTCATTGAGAGTCATGTCGGCCTGAAAAGGCAGCATACCAGCGAAATGCCCAATACCAGATGCCGGTTCCAGGATACGAACACCATCACCTACCCCGATTTTCTGCAAACCATTATAGATGCCGGTGATTACATCTGAGGACGTATAGTGGGCATTTAATGTAGAGGCCCGAGCTGAATCGTACTCATCAGGAGACAGGAGCTCACGGAGACGTTTGTGCTCATTCTCCCAATCAGAATTGGTTTCATCAAACGCCTGAGGTATGCCTCCCCATCCAACATAACGGGCCAAAATGGCCTGTTCATCAGGCGATGCCTGGCGCTTATTGCTTTCAAGCTCTTTGAGAAGTTCAAGGGAAGCAATGTTATCTTTGAACTTAGTTTTGGCACCGCCAGCACCAAGATCAGTGATTGCGTTTAGTCGGAAATTAGCAGGCTTGTGTTGACTCCCCGGAGTTCCAGCATTTCCTGCTCGCTCATGCTCTGACCTGGATTCTCTGTCAGCGCGTCCATTTCTGTTTCCTGCTGATTGATGAGAGTCGAATACAGCATCAGGAACCCCTGCTTCTCCAGCACTTTGAGGTCGTTGGGTTGATTGATTGCCCATCGGGCCAGAATTTTCCGGCCCTGCGCCATCAGCGCCTTGTCGTTCTGAAGCTGCCGGATTGTCTCCTGAGAGAGAATTCGGGCTGCTGTTGTCATGTGGTCCTCGTTGCCAATTATCATCGTGTAATTCCTCATTTTTTTTAGACATACATACCTCATCATGGTTTCCGATTTATACGTATAAATCGGAATGATCATGAGGCAGTACCGTTATTTAGTCAATGAAGCATGATGTAGCATGCAGTCAGTGATTGGGACCTGCATTTCAGGCATTCCTTCTTTTTCACGGCAAAAAACGTACACTTCGCCGTTTTCGGTAATACTTGGCTTGTCCACTAACTCGAAAACAGAATCATCAATCCGTACGTAAAATGTCACGCTGCCTTTCGCAGAGGTCTCAGCATGGTCAGCGGCGGTGTTAAGTGCCTGTCTGTCTTCAGCTTTATCCTGCATTGAGTTGCCGGGTTCCACTCGTGGTGCGTTGTTATCGGCTGTCGGTGTATTTGTAATTACCGGCGGCGCATCATTTCCGTTAGCCTGAGAAGAGTTATGATCATCATTACCATGCGCTGAAAAAGTCTCACCCTCATCTCTATTGCCGTCTTCATCTCCTGTTGTATCTTTACCAACCGGCAGCACATCATTTCCGACAGCCTGAAAAGAGTTATGGCCATCATTCTCACGCGGAGGAAAAGTGTCGCCCTGATCGTTATTACCACCTACATTGCCATTATTATCTTGTTGAATGACTCCATGAACAGACTGAGGCGATTTTGAACCCTTCAACGTTTTCAGCTGAGTTTGTGCCTCATCTCGGGTCAACTCGCCTTTAGTTCTCGCCTGCTCAACAAGCTCAAGCCCTGCCTTTTCAGAAAGATTGAATATTGAAGTCAGGGTATTCAACGTTTCGATATAGGTAACTATCTCATCTTCGAGTAGTTGCTTTACCGGTTCTGGCATTTCCAGCAATTTCAGATGCTTTGAGACAAACGCAGGGTTTCTACCCATTTCTTCTGCAATTTGACCTGTTTTCATACCAAACACATCGCGAAGTTCGGCCAGGTTTTCCGCCATTTCCATCGGCGATAATTGTTCGCGCTGGTCGTTTTCAATGATTTGTTCAACCAGCGTTTTAGCATCCATTGTTTCGGGTTTTGCTACACCATGAGCAATTTGTGCCCATACAGGCTCATCATTTAAGACACATGCTCGCCAGCGACGTTCCCCCACTTTGATGAGGTGTCTGCCATCGGCATCTGCTTCAAACACTGTGATGGGCTGTGCCTGTTTTCCGCCTTTCATCGTCGCGGCCAGACTGTCGATATTTTTGAATTTTTTGCGCGCCTGAGCTTTGCTGTACACTTTCTGGTGCGGAAGCTGGACTAATGTGTATTTCTCATTTTTGGGTCCTGAACCGCGAATCAGGCCGGAGATAACGGAGTTCTTATCTTTTCCTTTGGAGCCGCCGATTTTTGCACGAAAGTCCTTAGCCATGATGTTCCTCCTCAGCCTTGACGCGTCGTAATATTTCCTGAGCTAATTGAGTAAACTGCAATGATGTTTCTGACTTAGGTGCATACTCAATCAACGGGGTTCCGATAGCCTGGGATTCGACAATACTTGTCGCTGTTTTTATCGCAGGAGAAATCAGAAGATCACCGTATTGCTCAGCCAGCAGCTCGCGGTAGTTTTCCTGTATACGCAGCAACTCATTGCTCTTACGGTTTGTGTAAGTGATTTTGTTTATCACAATCCCAAGGAGAGCCAGGTCAGTCTTATAAAGCTGTTTGGTATTCATCGCAGTTCTGAGCTGGTATGTAATACCTTTTTTCGAGAATCTGGCCAGCTCGGACGGGATAACTAACCAGTCAGCAGAACGGTGCGCTGCCGCGAGGGCATTACCAAAACTCGGTAACGTGTCGAGAATGATAATGTCGTACTCTTTTTTTAGTTTCTCGATGCTGTTGTGGAAGTTGTTAATAACTTCATCAGAATCACCTAACTGAATATCTGCAAGATCAAGGCTTGAACCAACGAGGTATAAGTTTTCGGAAAGTTGTAGAGGGATCACGTCCTCATTATCCAGGAACATGTTCCACACATGAGCAGGCCCTGGCATAAATTCATCACCATCCGGATCTGAGAGTATTTCTGACGGGAAGTCATCATCTTCCTGGTAATACTGTTCTGTCAGGTTACCCTGCGGGTCCATATCTATAACAAGGGTTTTATAGCCCATATGTGCGTAGATAGATGCCAGAATGGAAGCAATGGTTGTCTTGCCTACCCCCCCTTTTTGTGAGCTTACAGAAATGACTTTACGCTGTGGGTAAAACAGATTGTCAGTATTACGGGATAGCGCATGGCCAGAAAGTTCTTCCAGTTTTTGCCATACATCTGCGGGCATTTCACGATAGCTTTTTGTACCCGGCTCAGCAATGTAACTAAGCAAGCTACGTTCAGTTATTCCAAGAGCTTTTGCGGTAGTTTTCCAGGTTGCGCCGGAGTTCAATTTTAAGTTGCGTAATGCCTGTTCCTGTGCAGAAATCATGGGTTAAATCCTTAATTTTATTCTGATAAACCTGCCATAGTTGGGTTCACTACAGCAGGTTGAGATTATTCTTCTAATATGTAGAATTTTCGTATACGAAAACTATCTATCATCCAGGACGCAGGCATTTACAGTGTGGTTCGGGTGGCCTGGTGGTTGCGATTTTTCATGCGGTTAAGGATGTCGCTACGAGCCGGTTTATCACCAAAGAACGCACTAAGTTGAGCGTTAGTCATAGCTGGAATGCATGAGCGGCTTTTATTTGACCGAGAAAGTGCTAAGATGTTTTTAAGATTCATTAGGTTCTCCTTTAGTGAATCGTGACATGTGAGAAGTACTTGGCGGTCTCTCTCATGTCTGTGTAGTTCGTGTGTAGTCGATGTAATTAATACTACACGCGAACTACACACACTACAAGTCGAACTACACAGAATTTTTGCGTCTTATCACATTTTCTTCAATTCATAGTCTCCGCGCCGTCGCCTGGCGAACCCCCAACCCGGTACAAACTGATGTTTTCGGTACCGTAAATGCTTTTAATCGTGTTCATGACCAGGTCAGATCGCTGTGTTGAGTCACACATAAATAAAAGGAATGTCTTCTTTTCCTTTACATATAAAGAAATGAAGCCACGGATCTCACGAGCTGAGAAGTTACGACGTAACGAAATGATTAATGTATCATCGATAGATGACCCATTATGTTTATGGTAATGATCAACACTTTCTTCCACTACTGGCAATACCACTGCTTCGGTACCCATATAGCCGCAAGGGGTTGCGAGAAAAGGAATTCTGATATCAGTGATATCAGTTTTTAGTAAAAAGATCGGTACAAGCTTTGTCATTATTTCACCTTTTTATTATTTTTAGAAAAATCAGGTTTCCCTTTCTTATCGTTAAATGTCTTTTTACATTCAGGGTAGCCTGAACAGCCCCAAAAGAAGCCATTAACCCCTTTTCTTCTAATAAGATTTTTATTGCAGACAGGGCACTTTGGAATGACTTTATCGAGGTTAATATCAGCAAAGCCTTTACTGAATATGTCTTTAACCATACCAGTAACTTCCCCCATGAACTCATCCAGAGAGAGTTTTCTCTGAGCAATAGCATCCAGCTGCTGTTCCCAGTAAGCTGTCCTTTCTATGCTGGATATTTCATCAGGAAGCACTCCCATTAATGATATTGCCAGTTGCGTTGGTCGTATTTGCTTCCCTTTTTTTACGATATATGATCGGTCAAATAAAATTTTGATGATGCCTGCACGTGTAGCCTCCGTCCCAATGCCGCAGGTACTTTTAAGGATTTTTTTAAAACCGGGGTCTTTCACGAAACTTGCGCAGTTGTTCATTGCGGCGAGTAATGTTGCTTCAGTAAAATATTTAGGCGCTGATGTTTTTTTTGCAATAATTTCAGCTGATTTAATTTTTACTTCTGAACCTTCATTTAGTTCAGGTACTGTCTGATTCTGTTCTTCATCTGCATCATCATCTTTAGCAGGTTTAATAAAGTCTAACCAACCAGGGCTGACGAGAGTTGAACTACTTGCAACGATTCTGTCATCACGGGCCGATATTTCGAGCGTAACATTACGGTATTTTGCAGTAGCCATAAACTGAGAGAGAAAGTTATCTCTTACCAGCTTGTAAACCAAAAGTTCATCATCTTTCAAACGTGACAAATCACCGCAATGTGCAGTAGGGATAAGTCCAAAATGCGCACCTACCTTATCGTCATTCCAGGCATCAGATCGTAAAGTAAGGTCCAGTGCAGAAATCACGGGTTTTATTGTTGGGTCCATTTGAACGATGGCTTGCAGTTTGGCATCGAGTTCATCGAGTTCTGCAGTCGGCAGGTACCTGCAATCTGTTCTGGGATAGGTTGTAAGCTTATGCGTATCATACAGAGACTGGAGTATATCGAGTGTTTTTTGGACACCGAAACCATACTTATTTGCACATTCTATCTGGGCTGCTGACAGGTTGAATGGCAAGGGGGCTGAACGTTCAGAAGTCTGTGCAATACTACGCCTGACGGTGCAATCCTGGCCAGATAACTCAACAGCTTTTCTGGAGGCTATTTCTTTATCCAGCAACAGCTTATTTTCATCAAGTTCCGAGCTGAGGGGCTGCCACTTGCCGGTAAAAAGAACATCGCCATGTTGCATGTTAACTTTTACCTGGTAGTGGTCTTGGCTCTTAAACCCCTGAACATCATTTTCTCGATCAACAATGATTTTTACAGTAGCACTTTGAACCCGCCCTGCTGAGAGTGTTTCCTTGAGACCTTTTTGTCGCCCCAGAACTGTAATTGCCCTGGTGAAATTTAACCCTACCAGCCAGTCAGCACGTTCACGGCCTTTACCTGCATAATACAGCGGTAACCCAATGTTGCCGTCAAATCTGTTTTCAATACATTTACTGATAGATTTTGAATCGGTGCCGGTTATGTTCACGCGTTCCACCTTCCCGCGGTACCCACATTCATCAAGCAATTCACGACCGATAACTTCACCTTCACGATCAAAATCAGTGGCCAGAACGATGTTAGTTGCAGCCTGGATGAGTTTTTTTACCTTCTGGAAGTGAGAAACAACATTTTCTCTGGGCGTTTTTTTCCAGTTTTGAGGAAAGAATGGGAGTGTTTCTAACTTCCAGCTCTTCATGTCTGGGTCATACTCCTCAGGCATTAAATCGCGGACTAAATGCCCATAAAGCCAGGTTACAACAACGGATTTGTCTTGCGAAACATAAGCGCCAAGAGAGTGGTCTTTATTGTTAATAACGCCCAGCTGGCTCGCAAAAGCTTCTGCCATGCTTGGCTTTTCAGCAATCCATAAAGTAGAAATGTTCATAGGGGTCCTTTGGTTGTGCAAATTCGACACTTACGTATAATACGTATTAATCGGAACAATTTAAAGGAAAGTTGGATATGACTAACGAAGATAGGGGAAAGGTTGATGATAGCCTTTGGATCTTAGTTATCTCATTGATTTTTATTGTTGGTACACCTGCTCTTATATGGCATTTCAAACACACCTGGATATGCTACTGGGGGTTGTATTTTTCCTGGGGGCAATTAGCACTGATTGACTGGCCATTTTTACCATGGGCCGGAAAATTTCGGGCGGATGTTGCCCTAATGGCTTCCAGGGCCGACCAGGTAGAGTTTTTTGAGCTTATTTGGGTTATGACAAAAGCCAGTATAGTTTGTGGCTGGTTGCCTGTCCTGATATCTGTTCTCACTATTCGTTCAACCTTAAGACACCGTTCTGAAAAGGTCAGACGAAACATAACGGCCGATACGCTGCCAAGAATTATGTCTGTGCATTGCCCTGCAATAATACCCGTACTTCACTACGGTAATCTGCTTAATGACAATGTTGAAGGTCAGGAGAGCAGAGAGCATCCAGCAGAATTTGTGAAAAAACATAATCTGGTCCGCCAGAATGTTCTTGATGAAGAAAAAACAAAAAAAATATTATGCAAAACTCTGGGGCCAAAAATAACATCCCTTAGCCAACTCAAAATTTATGAAAAAGTATTGTTCGCTATTTTCGCGAGCCGCATTTTTGATTCATATGAAAATGGTGGAAAAGCTCAGCAGATGCTTGATGCTTTAAACAGATCTTGTGACTATGGTGAATGGAATAATAAACCCGGATACCCTGATTTTTCTGTCGTTCGGAAAGAAATCACTCAGTATATGCAAGAGCCTGAAGCTCAGCGCTTACTGAATTATTTTCAATATCCATCTACCTTCTTGATGATGCTGCATTTAAGAGCTTTAGATGGGGGGAAATTACCAAGTTCAAACTTCAGGTGGTTGAAAGGGATTGACAGAGGGTTGTGGTATGTCCTTAACGCCACCGGGAGAAAGGGGACTTGTATTGAAAGTATTATTCAGATCCAAACGTACAGAACAGAAAAACTTGCATGGGAAAATGGATGCCGTCTTATTGACCCTCCCCTGCAACAATGTGTTGACGCCCTTAAAATAAGCTTAATTAAAGAAGGTTTATTACCTAAGCCTGAGCAAGAAAACAATACCGAAGCAGATAATGACTAACACTTTGAATAAGGTAAAAAGAATGTCGAAATTAGCAAGGATTCGTGAGGTTTTATTTGATAAAACCGAGTATGTAAACGGAAATGTAATGCTCTGTTATGGTAAGGCGAAATCGGTATATATAAAAATGGAAGCGGGAGAAACAGAAGAGCAACAATACACATTTGTATTGGATGATGTGGTTTTTATATCAACAAATAGAAATGATGAGCGTTGTTACTGTGATATAAGATTGAGTAATAGCATAGTTATAAGTGTATATGGGACATACGAAGAAGTGTCTTTTTTATACAGTAACTTATATTCTCATTGGATTGAATATAAAAAAGGCTCTAATGGTTTAGCGATATCAAAAACTATCGCTATATTTTTCGGTGTACTATTATTAATTTATATGCTGGCTGGCATTGTCTTAAATAACTCAGATTCTGAAAACCGGGCAATGTCTCATTCCCCTGCTAGTGAAAAGGTTCATTTAGATGCTGTAGCGCCTCCTTTTGCTCGTCCTGAGAGCAAGGTCAGAGATTCTGAAGAAAACCTTCTGGCTTCAAAAGTTACTCAGCAAGCCAGGCCGAATGCAGAGCTGTCGGCCCTTCTTAAAAAGGGAGCGGCTACCAATGATTACTCTGTAAGACTCGGTGAGTCTGACCAAACGAAACCCGTGTTTTTTGTGTTCTCAGATCCGTTATGCCCTCATTGCAGGAATATCGAGCCTGTTCTGGAAAAGCTGGCTGATGATTATGTTATAGATATTTTTCCCGTATCCAAAATCGGACGCGAAAGATCGAAACCTATCGTCGAAACCGTTCTATGTACTAAGCCAGAAGCCAGGGCTGGTTTATGGCAAGAAGCTATTTCTGGGGGAGCAGCGGTAAACACCCCGTGTACGAACGGAAGTATAGCCCTGAACAATAACAATGCTACCTACAGTCAATTCTCTTTTATTGGGACTCCGACAGTAATTCGTGGCGACGGAGCTGTTTTTCCGCTTACTAAAAAATTAAATGAAGATAACCTTAAAAGCTGGCTCAAGGGGGATTTCTGATGCGTATTAGCCCTTTATTTCTGTCAAAATTAAAAGGGCTGATGCTGATTTCAGCTTTAGTTAGTGAATCAGTAGTATTAGTTAAAAGAGGTAAGAAATTTAAAGGACTGTGCCCTTTCCATAATGATAAAAATCCTTCTATGGACGTCGATGATACCAAAGGACGGTACAAATGCTGGGTTTGTGGCGAAGAGGGAGACATTTTTGACTGGGAGAAAAAGATAAATACTGGTGGTGATTTTTATGCGGCTGTTCGCGGTATTGCTGGACGGTTAAACGAAAAAATGCCAGATGATGATTCACTTCCTGATGACAAGAAAAATGTGGAAATAGTCAGTGCTCTTTATCGTGCACAATATCTCTACAGACATGGTCTGGCAAAAAATAGTACTGCTGTGGATTATCTGGCATTTCGTGGCTTTTCGAGTGAAACCGTTAAGTTATGGGAGCTTGGTGTTGTCAGCAAAGGCGTGATTTCTATCTTAAGAAAAAAAGTCAGCGATGATATTTTAATAAGCAGTGGCATTGCTAAAAGAGATGATAAAGGTGGGTTTTATGATTGCTTAAGACAACGAATCACTATCCCTCTTAAAAACAGAAGCGGAACATTAGTTGGTTTTGCAGGCCGAAAACTATTTGAGTGGGATGAATCTCCGAAATATTTGAATCTGGCTGAAACTAATGTCTTTACTAAAGGTGAATTGCTTTTTGGTTTAGATAAGGCTTTGCCACATATCTACAAAGCTAATTGCGCAGTTATTGTTGAAGGATACTTTGATGTTATATCGCTTCATCAGGCTGGAGAACGGAAAGCAGTTGCAGGCATGGGAACTGCAATTACTGAGCATCAATTAAATACATTGATGAATATTGCGAGGACATTGATATTTTGTTTTGATAATGATAAGGGAGGAGCCAGAGCTATTCGTTGCCTGTTACCTAAATTACTGGGTGTGATTACTGATAAACATACAGTGCGTTTTAACTTTTTAGATAAAGGATACGATCCAGATGAATATATCAAAGCGAAGGGATTAGATAGCTGGAGTCAGTCATGTGAACAAAGCCTGCCTCTGAGCTTTCTTTTAATACAATATATAACGTCGAACTTCAAACTTGATTCGCTGGAAGATAAACAACGGGCGGCAATCAGGGCGACGGAAGTTTGTAATTCTATTAAAAAAGCACGTTATTTAAAGCAGCTACTCATTAACAAGGTAAAGAATGAGCTAGGTATCATTGTTGAGGTTCAAAATGAGTAATAATGAAATAAGTAAAGCTAAACTTGAGCGTGATGTACGCTCTTTAGAAGATAGAGTTATTGACTGGTTCAGAGATGCTAATCATGTTCGGGCATTTATTCTTCTAAGAATTTTTTTGCAATTATTCTTTATTGCATTCTGGCCGTTATCCCTCGTTACATCGTTAATGGTATGGGCGTTTGTTCTTGATAAAAAAGTATCCATGCCACTTCGGGTTCCAAAGGATGTCGGGGGGCGTGACCTGAGTGATTACTATACATACAGAACGGAATGGAAATTTTGGATTTTTAAAGGAACGAGCGAAAAACGCAAGTATCAACTGGCCGCAGGAATACTGTATTGGGGCTCTCTCAGAACGTCCATCCCACATTTACAGGGGATGGAAATCTGGTCGACAAACAGTGATTGTCGTACCCATGCATTTGTTGGTGGAACAACAGGTTCAGGTAAATCAGAGTCTCTTTACGGTCTTGTTTATAATGCGCTTTGTTGGGGCTCAGGTGCTGTGTATGCAGATGGCAAAGCAGATATCTCATTGCCTTTTACCATATGGTCACTGTGCCGACGTCTGGGCCGTGAAGATGATTATCTTCATCTTAATCTTCTCACTGCAGGGCGCGATCCTTATCTCGACCTCCTGGAAGAAGAAAAATACAGGAGAATGGGAAAGGAATTTTTCAATACCCAAAAAGGAGCAAGATCCAACTCCCTTAATCCTTTTTTCTCGGGTACGGCAGATTTTCAGGTTCAGTTGATGTCCTCTTTGTTGCCTAAAGCAAATGGCGACGGCGCTCAATGGCAGGAAAAAGCTGTTAACCTGGTCGATGCGATAATTCGTTGCTTAAGGTACAAGCATCTAAGGGGGGATTTAACATCTGGTATCGAAATGATCCAGAAGTATCTCGGTCTTGAGGAATTGCTGGAATTATACAAAGAAGGTAAAAAGGGGTTGCTTCCATATGCCGCATTTTCACCTATTGAAAATTACCTAAAAAGTGGTCTTTCGTTTGATTTTAATCTTATAGATGAACCACAAAAGTGGACTCCAGAAGTGAGAACCCAACACGGGTATTTAACTTCTCAGTTTCAACGTACCTTATCCATGATGATCCAGTCTTACGGATTTGTTTATAAGGTAAAACATCCTGATATCGATTTAAGTGATGTTCTGCTTAATAACCGCATTTTAGTTATTTCAATCCCTTCGCTTGAAAAATCAGCACAGGAAGCTGAGGCTTTGGGAAAACTGGTCCTTAGCTGCATACGTTTGATGATGGCTGAAAACCTCGGGACAAATTATGAAGGTACTAAAGCGCAGATACTACTTTCCAGAGCAACAGCGTCGCCGGTACCGTCTTTAATTATTACTGACGAGCTTTCATATTACTATGCGTCTGGTCTGGCTGTGATGTATGCTCAGGCTCGCTCTCTTGGGTTTATGATGGTGGCAGCAGTTCAGGATATCCAGGGGCTTAAACGTGGCTCTGCGGGTGAAGAAACCGCTTCGTTGCTTGCAAACACAAAATTTAAGAATTGCCTGGCTCTTGAAGATGCCGATGATACCTTCGCCCTGATTCAGAAGGTCGCCGGTGAAGGATACTTCTCAACGCTCACTGGTTATGATTACCAAAGCGGTGCTGTGAGTGGCAGCTGGACAGCTCAGGCTGGTTCAAAAATTGAAACCAGAAGTCGCGTTCAGATAAATGATGTAAAAAAATTAAAACAGGGCGAATCTTTTCTTATATTTCAGGATTCGCTGGTTGAGATGTCTGCATTTTATATACCAGACGACGATAAACATACAAAACTAAAACCTCGTATTAATCAGTTTATTGAAATCGATTTGCCAATATCTATTTCGGAATTTAACACTGAACCAGTTGTAGTTCCAGTGTCAGAAAATGATGTGTTTATTAATAAAATTATTAACGGCATTCCACATGATAACTCTTATACAGCAGCAAATGACTTTCTTGCTGATGCGGAGCTGGAGATTGATGACGAGCTTCGGAACCAATATTCCGATGATGATGATAAAGAAAGTATAAAACCTGAACTAACCCTCACCGGACAGAAAAAGCGCCTTCTACGTGCAGCTCTGAATGGACTTGAAAATGCAGCGTAATATTTTGCAGGAGAAAAAAAATGACTACTAATCCCAGCTTTGTACTTGGTTATGACGAGTTTCAGCTTAAGAAAGGCCAGGAAGCACCTTTCGTCTGGAATCAGGGGGAGCTTGCTAATGGCCATGTTGGGATCACCGGCACGTCTGGTTCTGGCAAAACATACCAGATAAGACGTTTTTTGTCGGCATATGCAGCTGACCCGGACACACAAATATCTATCTTTGACTATCACGGTGACATTGATGTACCTGGTGCTTCAGAAGTTCTCTTCAGCGAGTCAACCCGGTATGGCTACAATCCATTTGTTGTTAACCCTGACCCACACTACGGGGGGTTGAGAAAGGCAGCTAACCATATTATCGATATCATGAGCAGTAACCGAAAACTTGGAGAGCAACAAGCCGCGGTGTTGCGTCAATTGGTAACGGATTGCTATGGGGTTAAATGGATGACTCAGGATAAACCTTCATCCTGGGTGAAGCGAAATGCCTCTGAGACAGAATGTGAACAGCTATATAACGACCGTAACTGGAAGGCTTTGGGGCAGTGTTACCCTACTCTCACAGATCTTGAACGTCTTATCCAGAAGAAATTGAAGATGGGACTCTTTGGTGTAGACGAGAACAACCAGGCTAACGTGGCTCTCAGAGCTTTTGAATCGTTCATGAGGAGTACGCGTACATTTGTTAAAGCTAAAGAAAGACACAGCAAAGAAGACACTGAAAAAACTGAGCAGGCTGTCGCTAAAGCACGTGAAACAGCAATTCAGGAATATGAGAAAGCACTGAGCGAGACTCGGACTGGCAGTGAAATGGAGGAAATCTTGAAGTATGATTCCGTTGATACACTGAAATCCTTGCTTATACGTCTTGAAAATGTCAAAGCTCTTGGTTTATTCAATGCTAACGAGCCACCTTTCACTGGAAGAATTCATCGCTACAATATCAAGCCACTTGCCAGTTCAGAAAGTGAACTTAAAATGTTCATATACAGTCGTATGCTGGCTATTTTCTTCCAGGAAATGCAAAAGGGAGAAAGTAATGGCCGCGTGCGGCATGTTATTGCACTCGATGAAGCCAAACGATTCTGCGATGAAGACCCATCAAATCCCATTAACATAATCGCGAACGAGGCCAGAAAGTTTGGTATAGCGCTGGTACTTGCCAGTCAGAGCCCTACCCATTTTAGTGCGGATTTTATCAATTCAGCAGGAACTTTGCTTATCCAAAATATGGCGCCAGGAGACTGGACTCATGCCGCGACTAAATTGCAAATAGAAAAATCAAAACTCCAGTACCTTAAACCTCAACAAACTGCGTTGCTGAAACTACAACGTGTAGGAGAGAATAGCCGGTGGTTCTCGCTGGACTTTAAGCGGTAATAATAAAAAAATTGAGGCCCTGATGACCAAAATTCAGGGCCTGATTTTTACCACACAACTTTGCAACTTTTGTTAAAGCGGCAGCTTGCGGAAACTACAAGGTCAGGAATTTGATCCTGGCTTATGCTCACAATTGCCAGGGTCGGCGAGGCGTTTGGCTTAATGGTATGCATAAAAACGGCATCTTTGTAGCGGCCAAGTGCAGGTAAAAGGTCACTTAGAAGTCGAGGGCTGTCGATCAAGGCTTTATCTATACCACTATGTGCTTTGATTTTATCTACGAGCAAAGGGTTGCAGAGTGAAATTTCAGTATAAATTGGAGATATTTGCTTTTTAGTCATTTGCTTGAGATTAAGCATCATTCCGGTGGGGTCCGACAGTTGCTCATCAAACTCATTTACGCGTAACGTAAAATCGATGATTGTGTAACGTTTCCCTTCCAGATCTGCTATCTCCTTGACGGGTTTAAAGCCCTTAGTCTGGCTGAATGACCCGTGGTAACCACTTAATAACCCCGGAATACCTACAGCCACCATCGATTCCCGCAAATTAATAGTCTCAGGTTCTTCTTCAGTGTCGTAAAAAAAAGCAGACATTAGCTTAAGAAGCTTCCCTTCCTTCTTCTTCATTTAAGGCTCCGGCATTTGTGATCATATTACGAATAATACATATTGAACGAAAATTAGCAACGATTTCCAGTGATTTGCTTGAGAGTAGATACCATTCCGTATGGAGATGGTAAAACATGTTAACTTAACTGAAACCAATAGTACGGCAGGAAATGTTGATGTGATTTATATATCGAAAGGAGATGAGTGTGATAAGACTATGTTAGACATGTAAACCCTTCTCTGTGTGGAACACAGAGAAGGCTACTGGTTAAGATGACTATTTGTTTTTCTGGGAGTTTTTAGCCGCTATGGCTTCTTCACCGGCATCAGCAGCTCTTTCTGACATACTGCAAACTGTTCGCATCAGGCTAAGCAGGTCTTTGCCCTTTTTGCCTGTACGCCTTAAAGCCTGAGCATAAACTTCAATGTCGCGACCGGCAGAGTTCTTATCCATAATCCTGTATGTACCAGTTACAGACAATCCAAACAGCCTCGCGAACTCTGTTTTACCTTTCATGTCATTACTAAAACCCAATTCATTGAACAGGCCAATGTAATCAAAGCTTGGTGGAACAGGGATAGTTTCTGGATAAAGAGTATACATGTTGTAGATGTTGATAATGCGTACGTCAGTGATGATCTCATCGCTTCTGACTAGAGCCTCCCATTTAGCTTTCTGAATGCCGAAACACTCCGCTGCGGTCCCTGCAACAAAGCCATGGTCATAACGCCAGCGGTTAAGGTCTTGACCTGTGACGGTTTTCTTACTCATTGCATCCTCTTTACCAGACGTGAACTTCATTACTGACATTTCCGACTGGTGCATATAAAATGAAACTGATAGCCGAATTGTGGTATATCATACTTTATCTTACAACATAACTATCAGATTTATATGAAAACACTTAATGTAATCGTGTTCTTAACCATTATAGCCTCAGGAGCAGCATCCGCAGCCGGTTGTCGAAGCGGAGTTGCTGCAAGTGAAGGCGCTCAAAATGCCTATGAGAATGCAGTAAAGTCAATCAATTCTGAAGCCGATTCGTTAAAAAATTCTTCAGAAGTGATCGGCACCTGTATCTCTGGAGTTACCGGTGTGGTGACTATGCCAACGTTCCCGGACCTTGGTTCGATATGGTCGGATATGATTGACCAGGTATGTAAAACAGCCTCTGATAAAATCTCTGACTCATATAATGATGTTATCGGTAATATAAATGGGAATATTAATGATCTGATGAATGGGGTTAACAACTCAGTCGATAAGGTTAAAGATGAAACTACGGGTAATGTAAAAAATATATGGAACTGATTATAAATAAAGGCCGTACCCCGGCCTTTATTCTTAGTTTTATTAATGATTAATTTCTCACCCACTTCCCTTTACTGCAGCGCATCCATTTACCGGCTATGTCTCTTGTTAGTGTCCCGTCATTACTGCAAATACTTCCAATTCCAGGTGAAGTTGCAATAGCTGATGCTGGAGATGACAGCAAACCAGATTTTGGTGATTTCCCTTGAGGTTGCGAAGCAGGAATCTCTCCCTGGTAAATGATGTGTGCACCATAGACTGAATTTGTCTGGGTCACACCATATTGAAGTTGCATTTCACGTCTACTGTTGTTAACCATGATCGAGGCTGCATATCCAATTTGTACCTGGATCAGCTCAAGAACTTGCTTATAACTGGATTTGTCAACTTTTACAGTTACCGGTAGAGGTAATTTATTTCCAATAATCCGGAAAGAATAATTTCTTTGGTCGGCCATTTTCTTAAGTAGCTCGGCAGCATCGCCATTCCAGTTTGCATCAATCTTAACTCCATCAGAATAAATACCACCGGTGATACCGTTTTTTTTCTGCGAAATAGCACCATACTGATAAAGTTCGATTTGTGTTTTCTGGATTGCAGCAATAGCATCGTCGATACTTTTATTAATTTTTGATTCTGAACTGGATTCATGTACGCTTTGTTGTATAGAGCAACCCGAAATCAGGAAAATTGATAAAAAAGGAATTAGGAATTTAATTTTGAAAATCATCATAGCCCCTCTTAATGAATTAAAATTTGGTCTTTGTTTATAAGTTCACAGATTCTTTGATACTCTGCTTCATTTTTTTCAATACCGATGCCATGCTTATAGATGATGGCAAGTAGCTCAAGGTACTCGTGTTCACCAGAGTTTGCATGGGATATGATTTTATTTAATGCGTTATCAAAATTCCCACACTCCAGTTCTAGTATACTTAATACACTAACGTCCATTATTTTTTACTCCAGCGTTCACGTATCCACCATGGTCTTGAGTAGATAACAGGTCCTCTAATTTTGGAAAGAATTCGATTGAAAAATCCAGTTGGGCTATATCCTAAATGGTGTAAAACCGTAAAGATTAAATTTATCACTGTAATAACGATGAATAAGACTAAACCTGGGAAGTAAATGAGTAGCAAATAGGGGAATATTCCCGCAATAGGAAACCCAAAAAAAGTGGCAGTTTTGTTATTTCTCCAGTTGTTATACATTTTTCACCTCTGTTTCACTTCTTTTTTTGAACTCATGATATGATGCTTTTGATACAAATTCTTCTTTACTGACGGTTCCTTCAAGATAAAGATTCCATAGTTTGTCAATAATGGAACATTTATTTTTATTCATGTAATCTTCGACCCATCGAGACCATTTGCTATGATGTAACAGCTCGAGTTCATTTTTAATTTCCTGGGTGAAAACGAGTCCTTCACGAACAAGAACACGTTTTCCGTCCGTTGATTTAAAGAGGTTCTGGACCATAACAACTCTAATTTTTGATAGAAGGTCAAAAGCAATTGAGGCCTGTTGTTCGACAGGGAATGCCTGGGTAATACGGCTAAATAATTCCCCCACCTTATCAATATGAATAGTGAAATAAACAAGATGTCCTGATTTACCTGCTTCAATGGCTGCTGAGTATGTTTGATGGTCCCTTGCCTCGCCGACTCCAATGACTTTAGGTGCTCTTCTCATTGCATTTCGAATGCCATCTGAGAACGATGCAATATCACGTCCGATTTCACTTTGTGCTGGTTTTAGACCTACCCATTCTTGCCCACCAAGGAAAAATTCTATCGGCTGTTCATAAGTTACGACCTTTCGATCAGGGAAGTTTGCACCGATATACATGTAACATGCTGTAAGACTGGTCGTTTTACCGCTTCCGGTCGGTCCTCCAAAAACAATAATACCATCTCTCGGAAATAGCTCTTTTTTAAATTCTTCTTCAATAGGATATTTTTCTAGTGTTGGATTTTCGCTAGGAATAATACGGTTGGTAATGCTGATAGTAAGATTCTTACCTACGTTAGCCTGTATGAAATTGGTGCGTAAACGTATGGTTTTATTTCTTTCCAGATTGTATTTATCACCTGTTATAGAAAGGTCTCTATCAAGATCATCACCGCTAACAACGATAGGAGGAATGTCAGCCCCCCAAACCTGGCCAATCAGTTCTTTTAATGTGCTATCGGCTAATTTAACTTTTGAACCCTGAATTTGACGTCCATACTGTTCAACCCATATGAAGTCGTTACCCTGAATTGAAATGTCTGAAACATTGTTTTTTGAACAATGAACAATGAAACGCTTTAAGTCATCAGGGCTAATTTCACCCATTTCAAAGTTATATGGGAATGGAGGTGTATTCATTATCTACCACCATATTGATATGTATTGTTTTTAACATCAGGTGACTTTGTAATAACCGGCGTCCATTTAGACGGGTTAGTTTCAAACTCAGCTTTCTTCATGATGGAGCGATTTTTCTCTCCAATCATCAGAGTATCCTTAGAACTCTCAGGAGAAACAGAATTTACTTTTGAAGATATCTGTGTGCGAGATATCATCCCTTGTTTCACCAGAGCACTAAAGCGAAGCATGCCAGTGTAGTCTCTTACTAACCGGTTAAAATTCTCCTCTCTGATTTGGTCTGCTTGTTGGCTACCATCAGCCCAGCCTTTCTTGACTGCTTCATCCCATGCTTTTTTTTCTGCGCTATTTTTAGGTTTCGCATCTTCCCCTGGGTACACAATATCAGGGGCCTGTAATAGCCCAGTGAACAGATAGTCTCTCCAGGTTGGAGGGACCGCGACAAATTCTTCCTGTTTAACTATGTTGTAGACCTTTGTTGCTGTGCGAAACTGGTCCTTTGAAACACTGGCCACATCAACAGCTTCGACAATCACTGGCGGAAGCGAGCTGTCAGTCGTCATCAAAGGTCCAAACTGAAAGATTCTGTCCAGATCATTTTCTCTCTCCCTTAGTGCTTTCGAGATATTCTGTGCTTCCCATGCCATGCCCGCACGAAAGCCGATAGTCTCTCCTAAATCTCTTAGAACCCCCATTCTCACGGTATTGGCATCATCGTTTTGGAAACCATTCAATACCTCGTTTAGATTAGGAACAGGGGCACTTGCGAATGGACTATCCGCCGCAGCTGATCCGACCCATAGGATGGTCAGGTAAGCTAACACTTTTAGTTGATACATACGTCCCTCGATCATTTGCGTTTAATACGTATTATACGTAATTGCTTCTGGTAAAGTGAAGCTTGTTTTTCAATCTATTTTTAGTATTCGAATATAAGTGTCATGCGAGTTCTGGTAGACAATGTAACGGGCTGATTTATGGTTAAATTTGAGTGTTTGCACGTTTGCTTGTTCAGTAAAAATTTGACGCATGTTTGAAGGGCGGTCTGGCAGCGCGGGGGGGGGGGGTATTACAATATTCAAAATAGTAAGGCCCGTCGGTTTTGAATCTGTTATTATCTGCTATATCGGAGAGCCGACTTCTATAAAGAAAAAATCAAAATAGTCAATAATTATATTGCCTTATAATAGTGTTGGTGGCATAATGTATATATGGAAAATTAATACTTTGTTTGGTATTCGACCATGCTCAAAGGAGCACATGATGTTAATTTCTAACCGTAGATCTGTAATTGTTATTATGTCTCGCATTAAAGATATTAACTGTATTCACTTCACTGATACAGTTCTTTCTGGATCGAATAGCGATTTATGGATTCCAGTATCTGATACTGATTATTTTAAATTTATCGAAAATCTTCTTGTTATCAACAATATTGCAAATAATGTTGTTCGTATCGATGTTAAATTAATTGGTGATACTTTTAAAGATTTTGAAGTAATTTATAACGTTAAATAAACCTGTCGGCAATTGCCCAATCTCAAAGGAGATATATTATGAATACTACTAACGTTTCAGCAGTTGATGTTTCCGTCAAGGATATTCCAGAAGTATGTTATATCCCATTGAAATTCATTATTGCGGAAAAATCTCGCCTTAATGTACGTAAACACAATACCGATTCACCAGAGTTCATAAAAGGAATCAAGAGTCTGGCCGCGACTATTGCTTCTCAGGGACTTTTGATGAACCTCATTTTGCATGTCGAAACCGTTGTGGATGATGAAACCTACTACGGTGTTGCTGTTGGGTATCGTCGACGCTCTGCTTTAGAAGTTCTTCTGGAGTCAGGGCTTATTACACCTGATTACATGGTTAAAGCAATCATTCTGAATGACACGGATGCTCTCTTTGCGTCTGTTACAGAAAATAATGATCGTGAAGACATGCACCCATCAGACCTTATAGGGGCATTTACTTTATTTGTAGAACGAGGTCATTCTGTAGGTGATATAGCCCTTAAGTTTGGGTATTCATCTCGGTATGTTAATCAGATGCTAAGATTGTCATCAATGGCACCTAAACTCATTGAATTTCTCGCAGAGGATAAAATTTCAGTAGAACAGCTTCAGGCTTTGGCTATTTGCGATAATCATGAAAAACAAGTACTCGCATGGAATAATAGCTGGAACAAAGACCCTGCTAGTTTAAGACGTTCTATTCTGGAAGACGAGAAAGAAGTAAAGAAAAGTGACACCTTTCGTTTTATTGGTAAGGAAGCATATGTAAAAGCAGGTGGTGAAATTCGCCATGACCTTTTCAGCATAGACGAGGAAGATGGTGGATACATTAAAGACCCTTTGTTAATGGATTCTCTTGCGATTGAGAAACTTGAGAAACTGGCTCTTGAGATAGCTGAAAAAGAAGGGTGGAGCTGGTCTATAGGCCAGTTAAGATTAGACCAGTATGGTGATGATAAAAAACGCTTTGACTTTCCATCCAGAGTGAATCGTGATCTTATAAAACTTAGCGAATCACAAGAAAATGCAGTCAATAAACTAACGATTAAAATTGATAATGCAAAATCTTTACTTGAGTCTCATCGACAGGCTGATCAGCGCGATCACAGTAAAATTAGAAAGCTAGAATCAAGTCTGTCCGACTTGATTGAAAAGCGCGATGATATTTACACTCAGGCATCCTATACCGACGAGTATCGTTCTGAACGTGGGGTAATTGCCTACCTTGATTACAGGGGGAATGTTGTTTATCTGCGAGGGGTAATGAAACTCTCTGATAAAGCAAAAAAGGAAAATAAATCCGTCAATGTTGCAACTGATGGAACCGTAACACCAGTGACTCAGGTTTCTGCTGCACTGGCAAGATCGCTATCTTCTGAAAGAACGCTTGCAGTTTCAGCAGAACTCACCAGTCATCGGCTAGTTGCTTTAGCTCTGATGGTCCACAGATTGGCGATTACTGTTTTTGCTGGTACCTATCATGCCAGTCCAGTGAGCTGTCAGTTGCAAAATCGAACCAGTGAGATGATTCGAAATGCACCAGATAGCGAAGATGGTCAGGCTGCACAGGTTTTATCAGAAACAAGATTGCGTCTTGAGTCTCTGTTACCTCAGGGATGGGAAAACGATTTTACCCTACTTACTGCATTATCGTTAGAGGACCTTCTGGATATTCAAGCTTATTGTGTTTCGACCAGCCTTGATGGTCTGGTTTCTCAATATACACCAGGTAAAGTAAGTAATCTTGCAAGTCTTGAGCAAACTTTGAATTTTAAAGCTACCAAATACTGGAAACCTACATCTAGCAATTTCTGGAAGCGACTGGATAAAGAAAGTATGTATGATCAATTGACTCAGGCTGGGATTGTAGTCAATAAAGAAGAGTTTTTAGCACTAAAGAAATCTGATGCTGCGAAAAGAGCTGAAGTATTAATGTCTGATATTGAGTGGGTGCCGGAATTCTTCTAGAGTTTCTTAAAAGAGGCGATTAATTATCGCCTCTTTTATATATCTGGATGTTAAAAGTTCTAAGGCAATACTGCGTGTCGGCTGTATTGTCTGCTTTTTCATGTGTAGTGATAACGATCTGATATGTATAATAACTGGGGTATAAAATTCACAGATGTGCTGTGAGTATTTCCGTTTGAGAGGTGACATTTTGAGTCAGATATCTTTTGACGAACTGGCGACATCTTTTAGATATCAGGTCGTAAAAACCTGGTTGTTTCGTTCAGGCCTTCCTCAGTCGAAAGCTGCACTACTCTTAAGTGCTGAAGCTCACGATTCTGGTTATGTGAAAGAACCTAAAAAGCTATCGGGTTCTATGCTTGCTGCATGGGGGAAATCAAGATCTACGCCATACTGGGCTGCTGCCGCTGCCCTCAGCTTGTTGTTGAAAGATGGTTGGATACCCTCAACATACTCGGAATGGGCTGGTACGGCTTATTTGCTAGTCAGAGAAAAGGACTCGGATGACCTTGATGACTACTTTCATTTGCTCCCTGAGAATGCCGACAGAATGCTGGCTGCCGGATGGATTTGGGCTGCAATCATGGCTCGAAAATTTTTCGTATACGAAAAAAAAAGCTATACGGATGTCCCAGGTTAGTTTTCAGACCCGATGATGAAATTGTGAATATGGATGAAAAATAGACTTCGCTTTAGTACTATATTTCCATATAATACCTATTATTCGAATATTTGGGCGAGCTATGTACAAACAGGAAATGGAACATCTCTTTCGAGAAATGAGAAGCGGTAGTCCGGCAATGGTGGTAACACAGGATTTATCAGCTTTCAGATTTCGTAAACCTAACCATGCTTTTAGGGACTGGGTTTATCACCTCAAAAGAGGAGAGCGTTTGCCACGTGGACGTTTTTTCATTGGAAAAAAACCAGGAAGACCAACTGTGATAGTAGATGATTTTTTTATGACTAAATTTTCTAGTAATTATTATGAGAGTTAAATATGAAAAACGCAGCAGTGCGAGTTATGCTTGATGACAATGGATATTTCTCAATTTGTGAGACTGTATCTAATAATAATTATTTAGTTGTTTTTTTTGGTGATGTCTCTATTTGTGTCGATAATAATGCGAGGGATTTTGCCAAGGGATGTATGAGGGAAGGTGCTAACGTTCTTGCGATAAATATGGAATCATCGTTGAGAAATCAATCTGTTTATCAAGAAGGGAAACGAAATTATAATTATTTTTTATTAGATACTCTTGATTCAGCTTCTTTGAAAGACCGTAGTGATGTATTGATTGCCAAAAATTTATTACTCGTTGGTGATTATTGTATAGCCAGTATTCACGCCAATTCTGAACGTGATGTAATTGATAGTCTTAATTTTTTAGCAAATAACTGAGCTGGTTATGACAGATCAAAATGTTCTAAAATCCATATACTGAAATAAAAGGAAAAACTACAGATGGTTAACGAGAATCTAACACCGGAAGGGTTTGCCAGGCAGTTAGAAGGGGTTGGATGTTCTGGATTAGCGCAACTTTATACTACTAGCCCAGTAGCAAAGATCCTCGACAGTCTAGGACTGAAAGTCTATGACCTCTCCTCACTTGACCAGACGGATAGCTTGATCGTTGGCCGTATTTTTGAGGCAGTTCAGGAATATGCGATGTATCACGATAAGAATCCTCGTTTAGAAAAACAATGTGAACATATTCTTGATTTAGTTCGCCAGCATCTTAACACAGGTGATTTTGTTGAATAACGGGGAAGTTAGCTATGGAAACTAAATTGTCAGGAATTGATAAAACAGTGCTGGATATTGATAAAATTAGAGGTGCTCTGAAAAGTGATCTCGAAACAGTACTGGCATCTCTATCAAAAGAAGAATACAAAGCTGCAATGAAAGCATTATCTAACGGTAAATTCAGTATGGAAATTCCCTCCGCTCCATTTTTTAATAAAACCAATGGTGAACAATTATGAATAAATGCATTAATTTTTTAAAATACACTGTATTAATCCTTTCTACAATTACTGCTGTTGGTACTTTTAATGCTTCGGCAGATACTTTATCTGCAACTGGCAATACTCAAAGTGAAAGCGTCTATGCGCCAAACTATGGCGTTTTTGAGTACACCGCACCGGATTCACTGATTAAATCGGTGAAGCTATTGGATAAGTTCGGTTTTAATTCTGCTGTGGTATCTGAAACTCTGAATTTAAATTCATATCAGGGAAGTGTAATCATATTTAAACCTGATGTTGGCGGTAAAGCGCTATCATATGATGATGTCTTTGATGCGTTAAAAAAATATATGAAGCCAATTAAGTTTTCTGAAACAGATGCCATTGTCGTTAAAAACACCCCTCTTTCTGTAAATGAAGGAGGTGTAATGATTAAGCAGGATTACCAGGTATTATTTAATGGTGAAAGTGCGCAAGGTACGCAACCATTCCAGATCCCCGAAGGTGGCCTTGCGTTGACGGTGGTCAAGATGAACAATGGAAAATTACTCCTGATCACAACCACACCATGATCTGACTAAGGCCGCGAATGCGGCCTTTCCCTTGCTCAAAATTTCTCACCGATATTTTTCGTACCGCAAACACCCTAAGCGTCTGTAAAAAAACAATTCACTGAAACGCCAGCAACGCGCTGCAGCTGATGGCCAACGTTCCCTGATTCTGCGACCGCACCAGATATTTTGAACAATATTCCCCACGCTCCGGGCGACGTGTCTGGGTAGATCCCCGCGCACTGGTCGCCAGCGGCAGCGGCCTGTTCCCGGCTCCGGGTTAATTTGCCAGGCACCTGGACATACAGCCTATTCTGTCCAGTTCTGCTGGCTGGTTGGTGTATGGCTTGGTAAACTGGAACTATCTACTGGAGGCAATTACATGTTAAAGAAAGCCAAAACCCATAAGGCAATTATTTCTGTGGTCGCCTTACTTGCCTTTATTTATTGGGGACTTGATCCCGAAACTATTTGTAAGGTTGCCAGTGAATCCCCTCAAACCTGCGGTCTTTCCGAACGGGGTTTGATGATGAATGCACTTGGTTCTGGCTTCGCTATGATGCTAACTGCGATGGCTGCGGCAATACTTGCATTGTGGGTCAGTAAAGATTGAGGATTAACATCCTGCACTAAGGCTGCTTGAGCTGCCTTTTTTATGCCCCTCGTTTAATTCCCCGCACCACATTGGACGTTCTGGTGTTTCTGTCCAGTTCTGCTGGCTGTGTATGATCTGACCTGTTATATTTGCTGTATGGAAATCTTAATCGTTCTTGTCATCGCCGCCATACCTGCTGCTTATGTGGTATGGGTCCGCTATTTCCGCATTTTCCCTCTGTCCTATTTCGGTATTGAGAATGTACAGCGTGTCGCTAAATGGGAATCCACGGAATGGCGCGAACAGGTATTTACTCGCGGGGGGATGACCAGAAAAGAATGGCTCAGGGTTAATACCCGTCAAATCGAAGCTATCAGTGCAGAACTACGCCGCCGTAATTTGCTCAAATGACAGATAGTGAGCGTGTCACATTATTTAAATCGCCCGAATAATAGTGATATTGATTGTTCTGAGAGGTATTGATGATTACTGTTACCATCAGTGAGACTAATGGCCGCCGTAAATGGTCACACCGCACCCGAACAACGGACGCACTTACTGCCATCATCCGGACTATGAACAAGCATTTTCCGCAGTCGCACAATTTCATCCCTGATGATGTAGATAATGCCCCCTTACTGTTCGCGGCCGTGGCCAGCACTCCGGATGTAGTAGTAACCGGTCATATCTGGAAACCCATGTGGCATAGGGGAATTCGCTGGAACGTCAAAGGTACTCCAGTAACCGTCACGCTCCATAATAATGGTCTCAGAATAGCCCACGAAGATGAGGTGAAGGGTCTGTTATAATTCAGCTGACGCTCGTGCCAGCCGGGACGTAAATGTGCTTCTGGCCCGCGCCCACAAAAAAAGCCGCTTTCGCGGCTGTTTGACCAATTAGGTTATTTATCAAGCCACGCCGTCACTACCCAGCCACGTTGAGCTTCATTTTGTCGCGACTCTTTTTTCAGCTTTCCCACGCATCGCGCCTTTCAGCACCTGCACAGGATCGTCTGTTTTTCCATGCAGCAAATCCGCGCCGGTGATGGCCTGCGGAGTTTCCACTGAAATATTTTGCGGCATCAACGAGGAGATCACCTTTTTATAGGCGTTTTCGGGGTCGTTATCCCAGATAGTATGGATAGTTTTCACGCCGACACTGAGGGTAAAAGTGGCGCTGATACCATCCAGGCTGACTGTTTGCACCACGCCCTGTGCCGTTCGCTCGCGCATTCCTTCTATAACGTCGTCCACAAAGCGGTTCCACACACTGGAATGTGTGCCATACACCACCATTCCCCGGCATGTATCCATAGCAAATCGAGCGATACATTCTTTCACGTCAGGCTCGCGAAGATGGGTGGTAACTCCCCTGCTATCAAAGATGATTACGCCACCCTGGGCGCTCTCTACGAGCCTTTCGAGATCACTTTTGGTGACGGCCTCAAGCCCTTTGCGGATTAGTAGGCGCAGGAGTTCAGACTCTTTGACGGGGTGCTGTAAAAGGGTTACGGCGGCGACCATTTTCTTTTCAATCGCTGCCCAGGTATCGTTATCAATATGTTTGGTTGGCATCTGTATGCCTCCTTGTTTTTGAGATTCTAAAATATTAGAAAACACACTGCATTACCATATAATTTTCTAAATATTTAGAATGTGCGCACAAATCATTCGCTTTTCCTGTTACCTGGACGTTCAGGTGATTCTGCCCAGAGAATTTAGTATGGCGGCCAGAACCATTGAGTAACCATATCGTACCCATTCCATATAGCTCCGATACTCCCGATAATCATTGCTGACATGGAATACAACCATTTATGCTTTCCCACAAATCGCTTTGCCTTTTCAGACCAGCTAAGCGATGCCTCATACGACTCAATCAGATTAATCCAGTGCTTAATCTGCTGTTTATAATAATTCCAACTATTCTGGGCTGCATGTTCGTGAGATGGCAGTTTTGTTCTTCTGGAGATCCAGCAGCAAAGAGCAGGAGGTTTAATTTCTGGTAACTCTTTTACACCAAATTCAAAGCGATGCAGGTTAAGATATTCGACAATCACGCGCTGTTCATCAGCGGTAGGACCAGACCGGGAATAAATATCGTTCAGTTGAGCCAGTGTCATAATCGCGTACTCTTGTGGTTGATGAGTTAGATTATATCACCACCAGATTTTTTACGGGGAAGTGACACTGTGAAGCCCATTTATAATAAACTTCATCACTTGAACATAAGAGTTATTCTGTCCGCAATGTTACAGCGGTATTCGTGATGCTCCCGGAGGGAGCAAAATGTCATAATGGCCATGTTTACTTTCGTATCGCCGGATGAACGCGCTTACCTGTTTTTCCAGTAGCCCAAACAATGCAATAAGCTCACTGATAAGCCCTGCCACATAGCCTTCATCAATGATGATACGGTGTCGAATCAGCCTGATATCTTTTTTTTGTTTACAGTAGTTTTCTATATCAGCAAGCCGTTCCGCTTTGTGATTATCTATTTCACCTTCGGAATGAACCAGTACATGTCTGATTTGCTCCACTTTCAGCATATCTTCCCAGCCTTTCCACAATTCTCCGCCCGGGTTCATATCAAAAATGGCTTCGCGCCGCAGAAATTTCCTATACTCTTTAATGCATGGGTTACTTAAAGAGTAGGTTTTACTCATATCTTGTGGAAGCAGCATGTTTATTTCGGTGCACAACGTTTTGATTTGATGTTCGAAAAAATTATAAAGAGTGATAACCATTGCCTTACGATGCATAGGGGGGTAAATATTACCAAATTCCTGAATTTCCTGACTGTAATTATCAATTATGTCTTCGTGATATTCTTTGCTGCTATTCTCCAGCCTTCGGCCTATTTCATCACTGAGTTCTGCATTACTTTTTTCAATATTATTTTCAGAGTATTTATTATATGCCGCGTAATTATGGAGATCTATTGTTGTGAAATGACAAAGATGAAAAAGGGTCGAACCGAAGAAGTCGATAACATTGGGGTAGCGAAATTCAGTATCCAGTTCCATACATATCCTTCATCGCATGACAGCCTTATGCCGTTGCCGGTAACAGGCATTATCATAATTCCCGCCCGGATTGGACGTACAGTACTTTCTGTCCAGTTCTGCTGGCAGTACTGGATCTGGCCTGGTATCATTTTCCTGTGTTCATTAATTAAGCGGTGCAAATGATGGAATATTTCAAGATTTTCAGTACTGGAAAACAGCAGTGGTGGAGCCAGGACGGGTTAGCATACACCGATGAACAACATGCCGGATTCTGGCCTGAAAGTTCGCTGGGAGTGATGGGGCTGGATGAGACTCAAACCGCCGTTCGGTTTGTTCCACCCGCGCAGACGCTGGCGCTAATTGACCGTGGACTCTATGAGTTTGGCGAGCTCACTGCTGTTGACGGATGCAGCAACGGTGAATCTGAGCGCATCGAGCTGCGCCGTGAACGTAATGAACTCTGGCAGCGTGAAATTAACGATATGGAAACTGAAACCATCCTGCCCTATAACCCAGCCTGGATGCACCAGATCCCCCAAGACTGAGCCGCGAAAGCGGCTTTTTAATACTCCTCGTTTAATTCCCCGCGAGCCTGGACATTCAGGTGATTCTGTCCAGTTATACAGCGCTGTCCCGTTTTTATCCCCCATTTCTGTGGATAATCAATATGTAGTAGTTTGTACAGATGCGGTCGCTACCAGATGTTGTAATTTGAAATTGGGCATCATTGCTACCAGTCCCAATGGTAATAAAACGCTAAGTATTTAGTTGTTTTGGATTTAGACATGATGTACAGTAAATTCATTGGTGTAGTGAGGCTTAGGCAACCTGTCAGTAACGCGGCAAAACCGACTAGTCACTATTTGTAGCTACATTGATGTTAATGTCAGCGTTGCGTTACCGCTGATTCATAAACCCGCAATTAGCGGGTTTTTTTGTGCCTGAAAAACACTGTGGCGCATGCTAGAGCATGCAGATGACTTTGGCCACGATTGCGGCTCTGCAACAACTGACATCCTTCATCGTTTTGTTATTCTACCGGCCTTCTTCCTCTATAAAATTTTCAAAGGAGTAAGTTTGACAATCTCATTGAGCAAACGGCCTGACACTGAACTGGCTCATTTAGCCTGGTGCATACTTGTGGCCATAAAGATTGCCCGACGCGAAGGAAAAGCTCTGACCGCACTACAAACCCATATATTTATTATGCAATGGCTCTCAAACGCTCAGAAACGCAAAGTGTTTCCAAAGTCGCTGGCGCCAGACATCCTGTGGTTACTGGACCAGGGAAAGCGCTATGGTCCCGCAGCCCGGCTTTTTAGTAAGGTTGAGTATATCTGGCTGGCCAGTTCTGGTGAGCTTAGTAGCCAGAGTGTTCTGTTTCGCTTCACCTGCATGATAGATACACTTCGGACAATGGGATGGCAGGATTATCTGTTATCCGATGCGGAGTGGCAGAGCGGCTGGAAATCTGGCGCATCAACGCCGGCAGTTTATACGCAGAAAAACTCCCTTCATCACTCATTCACTGAGTCTGGAAAGCTTGTTAAACCACTTGAGATCCGTTTGACGGGAGATTCTGACGGTATTTATCCATTGCTGGAGCAATGCAGATTAACAGTTGGCCAGTTACCAGTTAGTCATGGCTTCGTAACTCTTGTATTGAAGCCTGATGCTGAGAAGTAAAAGATGTATCCGGGTTGGTGTGAGTAAGTGTGCATGCAGTAGGGTCCCAACAATATTTATCCACCGATGAATAACCCCCAGTGGTCTGGCAGCGCGGGGGATGTGTCGATGTAAATGTTGAATCTGTCAGGCCCGTCGGTTTGGTCTCTGAGCTGTATCTGTGAGATCAGTGAGCCTCCTTCTATGGCCTTGCTGATGCAAGGCCATCAACATCAAAACTAACTTACCGCTGTGATTCTTCCTTCGATCAGTTGGTATGGTGTGTTTGGGAGGAGGCCATTTTGGCCTATACGGGCGATTGTTGTTTCCAGTTCGTTACCCAGCCACCATGTGAATCGTATCTCTGAGTTTTCACCGGCAGTGACTGTGGAACATGGCCCTACTATGATGCTTGAATCGATACCGGCAATAACTTTTGAGAAATTCCCTGCATCAATTTTGCTTGAAGAGCCAGTGTTTATCTCACATTGATGACGGCATTGAATGAACGAGTCTTGTCCTGCTTTGATTTGGCAGCGATCTAATGCAAAGGCCGAAACTCTATCGCCTGCAGATAGCGAGGTAGCGTTGGAGAGTGTGATAGAGCAATCATGCCCGCCACCAATAAAAACGGTTTTAGTCATACCAGTCCTGTGTACATGTTAAAGGCACACCAGAAACGGGTTCCAGCCGAAACTGGTGGCGAACTGAACGTGTTTGGAACACCCGCATGTACACAGGCCGCAACTTAATGCGACACGCCCAGCCCGCCATTACAGGGGACTGTTGTACATGTGAGCGGGGTTCCAGCCCGACCATCAATATGGATGGATTTGTTATAGAATACCGAAAACTACATTTTTAAACAATAACTTGTGCGCTAGGTTTCTGAAAACCATTTTCGATGAGAGAGAAAGCCTTTAGGCCCAAAAATGTAATTGCAGAAGAAGCAGCAAAAGCACCTAAGTAATATCCATTAGCCATTAGTGTTACCGCCGCGGCAACGTAAAAAATAGCAGTTAAAGCGAAAATCGAAAGTACTTTTACGGCAGACATTTTCCCGAATCTCAGAGAGTGTCCGATTAACGTTGGTGCAACAATGAATGTGCCAATAAATGCGCCAACAAACGGAATTGCACAAATTAAAGATAAAACTAAACAACCGAGGTTATTTAACTTGGTAGGTAGTTTTTTCATAATTCACACCATGTCCTTTTGATTTTCTTTAATTATAGCATGCACTTAGTGGAGGAACAATGCCTCCACTAATAATTTTATTTATGTTTTATTTGATCCCGTTTTTAGGTGATCCTGTTGCTGAGCCTCCTGTTCCCGCTTTATTTGCGGAATTTCTACCTCCATTATTAAATCCAGTTTCTGTTTTACTCGCAAATACATTAACCGATTGTCCTGCTTTATCTGGCATTTCTCTTCCAAGTGCAGCTGCCATGTGTCCACCAACCCAGTTGATAACTTGATCGGGGGCAATGTTAATGAGAGAAAATGAAATCGAGACTAATGTAATTGCCGTCGAACAGTATAGGATTAAGTAGCCAATAATAGTTACGATGCCTGTCAGAGAATCGAATTGTGCATTTGCCATCGCTATAGGGATTGATTTGTTAAGAAGGGTCCCCCCAATAACAACTATACCGCCGCCAAGAAGAAAACCACCAACCATTAATATTGGCCTGAACATTAAGTTAAGTAAAAATATGTATCCATGCATGGTTTTTTGACCCATTCCTTCACCATTACCTAAAAGGTGAGTGAATGCCCAAAGTGCAGAAGCAAAAATTCCTTCTCCTACAATGATAAGGTAATTAACGCATGCAGCAATCCAGATTAAGAATGGCATTAGCGGTATGTATATCGACAGGGATATTCCTGCACCAATGAGCATTATAAGGCATATGGCGACATAAGGATCTAAAGTATCACCAACAGCTTTGATTGCAGCTCCAACTCCGCCAAGTTTATTTGCAACAGTCCCTAATAAAGACTCATTTGCACCCGCAATAAATGCCTTTATTCCTGCATATGTCGCTAGGCTGGCTTCCGCAGCAGTAATGAGGGTATCGCCTAAATTTTTCATGGCTATGACTGGATTGACTTGACCGCTATCATTTTGTGATTGGTTGATAAGTGAGGTCGTTATGGATTGTCCTGCAGTATTAAATACATAAGAAAGTAAGCTAGACGCATCACTTATATCATTTGATTCGAACGATGACTTAGCAGTTAATATTCCTGCATTAGTGTTATCAGTCACGGATTTTTGTGCGTGATAAGCACTTATAGCTATTTGATATAAATCTGACGTTACTGGTATTTGTCCTGTTGAGAGGCCAAATGCAGAACCTTTTGCAGCAGCCGAGTTCCCCACTCTATTGTTGGCAACAGCCAGTGTCTGATACCAGCTCCCTAATGAAAACCACCCCTCGGACTTGATGGTATCAGCCACTTGACTTGTCAAATTTTGAAGCTGACTGTTTATGTTAGATGAGCGGATTGCAGCTGTTACCTTATTTTCATAGATTTGACTTGCAGTCTGAATTATTGATTCAGCATTAACCAGGTTGCTGTTTTCGTCTTGTTGTCGAGATATTACACCTTGAACGAACTTTTGGGCCCCATCACGAAGGGATCTTTGCATTTCATTAAGACCTTCGGTGTGGGCGTTTCTGATAGCGGTTACGTCAATTTTGGAAGATAGCCCAAGTTTCGAAAGGAGTGATTCATTTTCGTCAATAGCGATCGTTGCCCCGCCACATGTAAAGCTTTTTGATTTAAGAATGAAACCATTTTCCATTGGGGACTGGTTAATGTAATCCGATGAGAAAACAATTCCTCCTGAATTGTTTTGTGCGTCCAGACTTGCGTTGATCCCAAACATACACATATTGGCTTCGAACAAGGATTTGGCCAACGTAACAGTAGATGGGGCGACCGGCTGCAGTACAAATGTTTGACCAGCCATAAACGCGTCGACCGTTGCATCAGTACCAAGATTTGCGCCACCAACCCCTACTTTTGCTGCAGCATATAACATGAGAAGCGCGCTAAGGCTCCATCCATTTGGTAGCGGGGTTAGCATCGAGAACGCGGCCAGAATGCGTATCGGTGCCCAGAACGAACCTTGCTCCCTGTCCATGTATTGACCATCGTGCGCTGTTCTGGCCGTTTTCTGCAAAACTAGATAGCCTCCAACGCCGGTGCCGACAATGAGAAGTGTCGAACTAAAAATTTTGAGAATTTGAGATACCAGACTATCGCCACCATCCTCGACGATACCGTTTAAGGGGTTATTAACAATCTGGCCAAACAGCGTCACCATCGCCTGGCGGCTGATATCCGTACCCCTATCCGCGGCGGTTGTCAGGTCATCGAGATTTTCTGCATAGGAGATAATTGGGGCTCCAAGTGTGACAATCAGTAATAGCGTCATCAAAGACATATGTGTTGCCGGTTTAAACCTGGGATTTATCGTGTCCAGGTACCATCGGGTTTCGTGTCTGAAATCACTAAAACTCCCATTTTCCTCGCGACTCAGGCGCTTATTTACTATTTGCCACATCCGAAACTGCGATGGCACCGCATAAAGTGACATAGTAAATGCGGCAATAACCATAAGCAGTCCATACAGAATGGATGCCATAAAAACAGTAATAAGGCCTGTGATGAAAATGGTGTAGACAATCATCAGAATGAATCTTTTTTTAAGTAGCAGTTCCGCGTGCAACTCTTCAAGAGAAAATAACTCACCGCGCTGTGCGGCAAGCTTTTCAGCCTGCGCGACAGATTCAGCAAATGACGTTTCGAAGTTCACGGTATGTCTTTTGCGAGAGTCCAACTTTTCGCGTATTTCTCCCTGCAGTTGAGAAATCAACTCACGCTGGTTGTTATGTGTGCGATATAGGCGACGAACCGTCAGGGTCAGAGGCAATAATGGCAACCATATAGGTGCCGTAACCACTTTTCCAATACGTTTAATATTCATATCTATTCTCCCCCTATCCTGGCTCCAATGGCCTGGTATTGGCCGCTCAGTAACGGTTCATATTCATTACGAACCTGAGATGCCAGTTGCTGGCCAGCAATGATGTTTCCAGCCTGGATTTCATTGCGGAGATCCAGCAGTAACCAGTTGGTGAGCGACGCCACCCGAATCTGCTCACGGGCAAGGTTGTCCGTATCCATGCCCTGCAGATCGGCCTGATATTCTGTATTCGCATAACGGCGCCCTACTTCGAATTGTAAGAAATCAGCTTTGGACATTTTCCCCGTCTGCTTCACGACGTCGCTTGCGGTCGCGTCAAAGTAGGATTTTGCGCTTTTAGACTGCAGAGCTTCGGCTATTAACGCTTTGGTTTCATCGATAGGCTGGCGTTCAGCTAACACCTTTTCCTGGGGATCTGCAGCTGCACTTAGCGAGGCGTACATCTGATTTTTCAGACCCAGGTATTGAATGCCGGCAGCGCTGTTTGCTTCTGCCTTTGTCAGATCTTTACTGACACTGCGATACACGGAATTCTGGATGTACATCCTGGCTGCATCAGTCTGTTCCTGAGTAAATGTCAGGTCTGGTTCTTTACCATCAGGGCCAGCGCCGGTGAGTACAGAATCAACACGCTTATCCGCTCCGGGCATGTTTTTACTGACTGCAGGGCAGGCCTGAGAACCACCAAAAGCTGCATAATCGATGCTGTCACAATATTGCACGTGCACTTTTGCCGATCGGGCAGCGTCGGCTGACGGAGATAACGCAGGCTTGTTTACAGCGTTACTGACCGCACTGTTGGCAACACCTCCACCACCAGGACGCATCGAGCCTTTTGCAGCAGAGCTTCCGCTCGATACCGCACTGGCTCCACCGGAAGCAGACTCGCTGCAGATACTGTCCGATACCTGAAATTTGGCCTTGGCGTCGGAGAGATTTTCCTGCCGTGATTTCTCAGTCTGGAATTCGCGGTCGGATTTTGACGCGGCTTCGATGGTTGTGGCCACTTTGCTACCGTTCTGGTTGATAGCAGAGCCAATCTGTGTCAATACCGTGGTTAAGGCACCCTGAAATGCGCTCATTTGCATAGCGATCGCATTAAACCCGGTTTTTACTACCGTAATGAGTGTGGCATCTGTCACAGGATAAGCAGCCCATACTGTGCCAGAGATACCTAGTGAAAAAAGCAGGGCGACAATTGGTTTACGCAGCTTCATTTTCTATTTTCTCCCTGATTTTCTCGGAAATTTCTTCTATAAGGTAGGAGGCGACGGTCTGCCCTTCGGCGTTCAGACCTTTCTGTCGAATGGTTTCCTGATATCGGATGGACGATCCTGACGGGAAGTTTCGGGCGAGATATTCCCGAACAACTGCCGTCCCGAATCGCTTATACAGTTCGTCCCGGACAATCATGTCTGCCTGCGACGTGTTAAATCCCCATAATTCAGTGGCGCTGGCGGTGTTATTCAGAATGTGGCAGACATTCCCAAGACTGGTTTTGAAAAATGCGAGGAAGTTGGCTCCGTTAGGACCAGGGCCGCGACACTCTCGTTGTAACCGGACAAGCGTTTCAGGTGTGACTTTGAATTCCTCACGCAGAATTTTTTCATCGCTGCTTGAACCACCACGGAGGACAAATACGTCAGTGGCAGCTGCCCGGATAATGGGATGATGGTGCTCAAGGAATTGTGACGCCAGAACGACAACAAGACCAAGCTTACGCCCCTGCAGTGCATCTTTTACGAATTGCTCGGAAGTGAACTGGTCATCCTTAAAGTTATGCGATTCATCTGCGGCGATAATGCGTTTTTCTGACCGGTTAGACAGAATACGGATACGATGATGTTCTTTATATATATCCGGGCATTGCCGCATGAATGATTCTTCTTCCAGGAAGAAGCTACGGGTTCCGATATGGCGGGCCAGCATATAGAAGAGGCCTGCCTTGTCGCTTTCTGCGGCGAGTACCTTGCCCAGATCGATACTCATAAAGCGGGTTTCGGCAGATATTTCGAATCGTGTACGACCGGCAAACATTGGATACAGATTTGATACGTCACGCAGATATCGCTGAACGTACTCCTGCATGGTTTCACCGGTGGACTGCACTTTGAGATTAGGGTACAGGTTCATCATGATGCTTGAAGCTGCGACGCTGTTGAGCAGAGTAATGTCAGGTACAGCCATACGCTGTGCCAGAGCAGCTTCATTATGAAAACCATGTTCAAAAAGTAAGTCCACAACCTCCCACCATGAAACGCTCTCCCACCAGGAATCATCGTGGATACCCTTCTCACGAACAATCGCAAGTTGCTTGTCCACTTCTGGTAAAACGGCGGCTTCATAAGGCAGTGCGGTTTCTGGTTCTGACGTCAGTTTATAGGCTTCATCGATTAATTTTGAAAGAAAACCCTCGAGTCCATCTGGCAACTGGCGGGTTACAATCTGTCCTTTCTCTGTCTGTGTAATTACTGTGGTGGAACACAGTAATTTCATAAAGTTTTGCTGGAAGGTCCTCTCATGAGGAAGTGGATAGCGTAGCCCCAGCTGAGTATCAAAGATGTTCGTACCATACTCACGAGAGTTTTCCAGTTCATAGCACCCGACCTCGTGACGGCGATCTTCCGGAAGTTCGTCGCTTAAAAGTTTTATCAGTCCAAAGGAGCTGCGGCCGACATCGATGATCAAACCCAGTGGCACTCTGGTGTAGCCTGGCGCAACGGCAAAGGCAAAGTTCATTACGTTCATCGTAAGAGACTTACCAGACCCGGGAGTGCCAGAAAAAAGGCGAATCCAGGTATCCTGTAGCGGTGAATACGCATGCAAAGGAATGATTTTACCGTCAGGGGTACATACTGTGAGCCAGCCGTCATTGAATGGAGATGCTGCCTGCGTAAATGGCATCATTTCCAGTGCTTCACGCAGAGGGGGGGTCATCACTGTAGCAGGGTTAGCTTTGGCAAAACCCGGCACTGACGCCAGCCAGTAGGCTGATGTATCACCTGAAGAGCCGCTCATTGATGGAACCCCCCAGGACTGGAGTGAGGCATCGAGAGTCGTCACTCGTCGTTTAAGCGTTTCCAGATCGTCTGCCCACGTTGTCGCTGTAAACTGCATACACATTACAGGGTCGTGTTCGTCACGGGATTTCAGATAATCCAGCGACGTTTTCACTTTTTTAATCTCGCCAAAAAAACCCAGCAGGCTTGCCGTCATGCTGCGCAGCTTACAGCTGTCCAGACCTTTCGGTGATAGCTGGAATGTACAGCGAAACGGCATAGACCGATCCATTCTGGCCAGCAGTTCAGAGAACTGTTGAATGTCGTGTGGGGCCAGCTCCATGTACAGCAGTGCATGGTAGAATTTACCGGTACTGATATATTGTGTCCCTTCCGGGATACTGGGATTAGATGTGCAGATTTGCCATTTCAGTTTTAGGGGTAAGATGTCATCCACATGTTTTACCTGCCCCCGCGGACTCATACCTTCCGTGACCAGCAATGGTTTCCAGTTCTGAGCTGTGCGCTCACGCTCGATCATGATTCGAATACGGCGTGACGCTTCGTGTGCTTCAAGTCGTCGTACAAGAATGCCGGAGGTGCCATTGATATCGCATAACCGGAAATTGTCGATGATGCGTTCGGTAGTTGCGATATGCAGTGTACGCAGAGATTCATAGATGGTATTGATGTTCTGGCCATACACTGGATGCTGAAGACCCTTGGTCTTCTTTATCTTCTCACTTTGTTCGTCTTTGATCGTCTCCCTGGTCAGTGCCAGAAGACCTGTCTTCAGTACCAGCAGATTTTGCTCAAAGTGACATCTGCTGGCGTTTTTTGAAATACGTTCACGAATGAGGTCGCCAACATTGAGCCCCATTTTTTTACTGGCCAGAATTTGTGGCGCCACAATACGCGCAAGTTCGTCGTAGGCACGATCAGGGTCTTCTTCATAAGAGAACCAGAATTCATGGCCATGTTTTTGACACAACGGGCGAAGTAATTTACCCAACTCGTCGAGCATGTTTGCATAGTGATCCGGCCCAACGATTTGGAAGACACCCTGAAGGTCAAAAACGGTTATCAGCTCTCCCTGGTCTGTCGTAATGACATATGGCGACTCCAGCGAGGTGTCGTTATCCACGTCACGCTTTGTCAATGGCACAACCGTATCCCATGATGAATATTCTGGAAGTGGTTTGTTGATGGTATTAGCTGATACCAACGCAAGCATGCGGGTCAGACCATCCAGAAACTCTGTTTTCACGTTAAGATCTCCAGAACATCAGCTTTTCAACGAGTGGTTTATTTTTCTCGCGAAATGAAAGCTTTTTAGGGTTGAATAATAAAAAGAGATTTCTGTTTTTTTCTGAGGCTTCAGAAATCTGAGCTGGCGTTAGTTTTGAATACGCCAAATAAAAGGCAGCCGGGGCTGCTGTGCCAAAGTAATTACTCACATGTTTTTGACCGGAGGCAAGCCAGCGGAGTAACGCTTTACCCTTTTGAATATCACTCTCATTGTTACTTTTGAGAAGTTCATAAATGCCAAACTGTAAATTGCATAAATGGCTTTGTTTATGGTTAGGTAAGTATATGAACGTTGCCTCATCGGTAATGTGGCTCAAGATTCGCCATTTATCAAAAGGACTCTCCGTGAGCGCAAACTCAAGGAATAATTCATCGGGAGTTAGCTTTGTCGTCATTTCGCCATCCTTTGAGACTCCATCAGGAACTAATTCCTGATGGATTGTCGGTTAATAGGTGGTCAATTCAACGCCAACTGATTCACCAGTTGAAGCCAGGATGAATGCAGCCCCGGCAAAGACAACTGCTGCTGCTACAAGCCATCCTGCATGACTTAACTTCGCATGGGGGTCATCATTCGCTTTTTTCTTGAAAACAATTGCAGCACCAACGACACAAAAGAAGGCAATAACACCAGCAATGATCGTACCAGCCAATTTAATTGTTTTAGCCTGGTCAGCAGCTTTTTGGGCCATTTCCCCCCAGGTTAAAGCATTGGCAGGCGCAGCGAAAAAAAAGTAGGCAATGACGATAGCCATCAGGAATTTAGTTAATTCTTTAATCTGAGTGTGATTTTTCAGTTTCATTCGATTTTCCTTAAATACTCTCTGTTAACGACTTTAATAACTTAGCGATCTGGACGAGGAATCCACCCGCCACGATATGAATAAGACCCTGCAATGCTAAATCTCCACCGCTGTTTTCCCCTTTTACTTTCTTCCAGAGTAAAAATAACCCTTTCATACCAAATACACCGCCCATCATTGCGGCAAATGTTAATGCGGCATTTATTACTTTCGAAAATTTCCCCAGGTTCCCACCTGGATCAACGTAGGCTATAACACCGAAAGAAACATCGCCCATCCCAACTGATTCACTGAATGCACTTAATGTTGAAGCATAATTTGTTATCAGTGTGGCCAGAATAACTACACCGATGACTTCCCCGAACGAAATTGGAGTGGCTCCCGGCGCGGTACTGCGTACCATTTTTAAAGCAAGAAAATATAACCACAGGAAACCAACCAGGGCGCATATTGCCCAGAGCATCGTCCAGAATGGCGCAGCCAGACCGTTAATGAAATTAACAAATGCGACTGAGAGTTCTTCCATCAGCGAATCACTCCGGATGTTGTGATTATTTCGCGATTAATGGGATCAATTTCTTTAATCTGCGCACCATTAATTTTTTCACCAACAGTAACCGAATAAACGCTGCTGCCTTTTGCTTTCTGTACAAAGGCATATCCCTCCTGGATGGTGATGATGGAGATACCTTTCATCACTTTCATACCTTTTGATTTACTCGGGTGGCTGGCTGCACCACCATCGCGAAGCAACTGAATCTCAACTTTGAGTTCTGTATTTTCGCTAACAGCTATCTTGTACTTTTCCAGAAGCTCCTTATATTTATTGTCGCGAATTTCAATAGCCTGACGGGCTGTATCGAGTAGCACTTTCAGATCATTATTTTCCAGAACCATACTGGTCTGCGTTGGCTCATCGGAGGGCGCAGTATCTACAGACTGTTCAGTAGCTGGTTCGGCTGCCTGTGATTGCTCCGGCACTTCAATAACCGGTAGCGCAGGTGTTTTCGCTGAGTCATCAGACGGTAGCGCGATAATAAAAATGATAAAGATGATGAAAAAGCCAACCAGCCCCAATACAGCATAAATAATGTATCTGGCCAGACTGGTTTTTCCGGTTGTTTTTCCTTTCTCCGGCTTGCCGGTTTTCCCACCTACAGGTTCCGGTGCGACAACCTCAGCGGTGTTCGTTTCGGAAACGAACACTTGGTCAAACGCGTCTTCATTATTACCCTGTGTATTTTGCATTTCAAATAATACCTATTATTCGTAATATCGGAGCCAAAAAAAATTACTCAGGAGAAACAGAGTTAAAAATAGGTCCACCTGTATTCTGACCCGGTGTAAAGCTGCGCTGTTCTTCAATCTGTTTCTGAGCGGCTGGCTGGCTGTACGATGCTTGTTGTGCGGTATTGCTGTCTGTTTTTTCAATCGCATCAGAACTCATGACAGGCTCAATAAAAATGACCCCAAAAGTGGGTTTGTCAGACCGTTCTACCTGAATAGGTGGTGTCCGGGCATTATCTGCTTTAAGAACATCAGCAGTCTGTTGTGCCAGGCCTCCAAAAAAAGTGCCTTTGATCTGGTCTGTGCTGACCTTGCCATCACTGCTGGTAACGACAGTGCCGTTGCTTACATAGCTTTCCTGTGCAGTCGTTTTTTCATAAAGCTGGCCAGTCTTGGCTACACCCAGAGCCAGAGCCGGTATAACAATGCGACTGAAGTAGCGATTATTGACATTGCCGGAAAGCATTGAGCGACCGGTATCCAAATCTATTGGTTTTGCCTGAATTCTGTAGGTTTTGGCTATTCGATCGTTTCTACCCCGATATGACATCAGAGAAAAGGTCATATCGATGTCCTCACCAACCAGTTTATAGCCTGAGGCCAGCAGGGTAGCCCCGGACAGTTCAGCACACATTAACGTGGCGCGGACGATTGAATTTGTATCCGTATCCAGCTGCGTAAGCAGTTTTGCCGGACATAGCTTCAGTGCATCGTAGAGTTTGAAAGGTATAACGGCAGGTGCAGCGGTCGGGGCCGCAGCGTTTAGCGTCGGATTTGCTGTGACTGCTGGCATAAATGAAGAAGCATATTGAGTCACTTCCTTTGCCTCAGAATCAACAGGTGTTGCATAGCGCCACGATGCTTCAGCGGCATCCAGTATTGCCTGTGCTTCCTGACGGGCAATATTTGCAGGTTTCATCCCTGGTTGCCGGTATTGTTGTGCCGTTGTTTCTGTTTTGATGCGGTATTGCGTCTGGGCGGTTTCAGTTGTTTTGGGTTTCACTTCTTCACTGTAATAGGCCGGAATAGATATCCAGCTATTCCCGTTCTGGTATGCAGCCGATCCCTTTTGGGTGTTATACCCATCAAGTTGTTTTATATAAGCCTGATTCTGCGCTGTGGTTACTTTTTCTTTATTGCTGGCTTTAATAATACGTGACGCTTCTGGTGCCTGTTCTGATTTACTGGCCAGTGAAACAAACCATGCAACCGCAATGCAGAAAATAATGAAACAAAAGAACCCGCCTACAATAAAGGCATTGCGACGCTTATCTCCCCCAACAATCGACTTTTTGGCCATTTATAATTCCACCTTCACCGTTACGGTACTGCCCTGTTGCATTAATGCAACGAATGGTGACAGCTCCATTTCATACACATGAGTCCCATCAGCTGAAGACAATGTTTTAGAAAACTGTGATTTAGACTCCATAGTCGTGCGCAGATAAAGTTTATCCCCACGACGCCAGGCTTTTACTTGCGGATTATCTGTTTTTAAGCGGGTGGCATCAGCTGGCGCTATACCATCCAGCATGGACTGTAACTCCGGGCTGCTGAGTGCTATTTTTGAAATGCTGGTAATGGAATGCGCAGGAGCCAGTGGGCCTCTGCGCGGAACCCGCAGATTAATTCTGCTGTCATACACAAACGTTTTATCACTGGCATTCGGCTCAGTGTTTGCGAGAACGATGGTAATCGGAACGGGGAGATCCTTGAGTAAAACTCCGATGTCACCATCGCCATATGTAACCAGAGGCTGTACGAGAACAATGGGTGTATCAGTGAAACTCCGTACATAAAAACGGTTATCACCACCACTGTTAATCACTTTATCAGCCAGTGGCCATGGAGAACCGGTGATATCCTCAAAAACGATGTACGTCGGACGACCAGGAGCAACCCGAACGACAGGTTGCGATGCCCCAGGAGACAGGCTGATGGTCTGAGAACTTGATCGCGGTACCGAGTTGATGACACTCTGGTTCAGGCTGGCACTGAATTTATCCCGGTTAGCTAAGGCTTCCTTGATAACATCAGGAGACACAGGAGAAATTTTTTCCATCAAGGCCTGTTTGGTTGTCATTACATCCTGTTGCGAACTGCCGGAACGCGCCGAAGAACTGCCATCAGTTGTTCCTGGTCCATAGGTAGTTTTATCGGGAAAACGGGGGGCCGTTTGCCCGTCCTGCCCCTCTCCCAGCATTCTTTTCCGCTGATCTTCAAGCGCTGAATCCTCCTGAGTCTGAGTATTCTGAGGTCGGGTTTCTGCGTCCTGTTCAGGAAAAGGGCGGACAGGTGCAACATTGCCGTTCCCAGGCGAAACTGAATCAACCATACGGACATTTGGACCTGCGTCAGCAGACGGTTTCTGGGTATCAGCGCTGGCTGCAGTACATGCAATTCCCAAAACAACAACCAGGTATTTATATTTAAAAATCATAATCTGATCCGTATTATTTTTGCGGTACAGTTACTACCTGAGAAATAGCAACACCTTTCGGGTTGGTCTTATTATCAACGGCCTGAATGGTAGCGATAAGAATAAATTTTAACGGCTTGGAGGTGGTGTTTTGTCCCACGAAATTGTACGTAATGGGTATTTGTACGACCCATGTCCAGGCGTTAACTTTCTTTTTAAATCCTTTTTGACTAATTATCGGTGTACCGAACTCTGTTCTGAGGTTGACGCGGTCTTTTTCCATGATGGCAATAATGCCTGCGTCTTTGACTGCTTTAATAAGATTCCCAAGGCCTTCATCAATAAAACCTACACGTCCTTTTTCAAGGTCTTCACGCCATGTATCAAAATCAAGATTTAATACATCATAAAGGGTATCTCTGGTAAATAGTTTAATCCCATTGTCATTAATAACGGGATTATCAAGGGGGACCATTGGTGTTATTTTCCCATCCGGCGATGATGCGAAATACTTATTATCAGAGTTAATGGCCGCAATAACAGTGATAACGAGTAAAACCGACAAAACTGCGATGATGATAGCCTGGTAAAGCACTACTTTTGACAGCCGATTAGCAAGCGCAATGGCGTCTTTGGCTTCTTTAATCAGCCTTTCCAGAGGGGGAATTAGGTCCTCTGTTTTGGTCAGTTCAGGGGTTTTCTCTGTATTCGAGTTTGCCATAATCTTAGCGCCTAAAAATTACGATTAGTACGTATTATATGTAATTTGGGCCAAAAGTGAACCTAATTTATACCGACATGGAATCGGCTTTTCTTTGGAGTTACGGGGTCTGAGTAAGAGAAGGTTTTTCGTATACGAAAAAATTTGTCATGTCGTAGGGGGCGGCTAAGTCATGTGATTTCATGAGGTTAGCATGATTCGAGGGATACGGGGGAAAATGACTAAAACATAACTCAAATTTATCAGTCTGGAAGCGTGATAAGGACTTGCTTTAATGCAAAAAGTAATGTGTTACGATTTATACGTACTGGACGGAGAGCGATCCTCTGAGTACTATAGTTCAGATCCTGACGCGATCGAATTTGTGTTTTTTGGCGTAAGCAATGATTGCGGTTAACAGTACTTCGTGCTCTGTGATACCAAGCAGCTCTGCGAGTGTTTGTGCTTTGTTGCTTACACGAACATCCAGCCAGAAACTTACCTTGGGGGGATTGTTCTTTCTGCCAACACGAATGTAATCGTTCAGATCCAGGCTGGGCGCGATCAGGAAGCTCTCGACCGCTTCATCATAAATTTCACCCACAGGAATGTTGAGTGATTTGGCCATTAGTTTTGCGGCGTGATGATATTTTTGCGGAATGATTGCCCTGCGAATAATCCGGTTATTTCGGATCGAGGTTGTCTCTGTGTGCCCTGTTTTAGTGCTCATTTTATATACTATTTTTACCTCAAAAAAAGATCGGGAAATGGTTAAAAATGGCTTGCTACAACAGGATTGTATACTGATAATGTGTAATTAGTAAATTATGTGGTGAGGGAAAATCATGCAATTATCGGTTTTCAATGAACTTGCCAAATCAGGTGCCATAACTGGAGTGATCATTTCAGTTGATCCATCTGATGAACGTAAGCGCACTGTCGTCGACTTAAAAACTGTTTTTGGTAAAACGGTACGTCTGACCACTGCGACTAAAAAGCCACGCTACTTTAAGAACACAATTCAGGCACTGGATACAATTTCCAGCCAGACCGGAGAATTAAAGAACGTAAAAGTAAAAATCAAAAGCTAAAGACTGATAAATGACAAAGGGCCTTGTGCTGGTAACACAAGACCCCAAGTGATGAGTCGCTAGAAAGCGGAAGTAAGAAAAAAAGACCTTGATGTGTGGGAACGCTGGTAACGTCCTGCAAATTGCAAACATCGAACTCTGAGGTCATCTTACTTCCTCTTTTGACGGCTCGCAAGTTTTTTGCGCACCGAAAAAGGGATAAGGATGATTTTTTCAGCAAATTTCGGCTGTACTGCTTCTGCATACATGCACATTTTCGCTGGGTACATACGGACTGAAATCCTGTGACTACCCAGTCAGCTGCATGGACCCATTCTTCTTCAGCGCAACGCCTGCTGAACGAAGCGCCATACCTGCCGCGCTGCAGCGATAATAAAACCGCTGCTATCGTGCGGCCGGTTCGCTATGCCATTCGTTATCCGTACATGCAGGTTAACCGAAGCGGCATGGTGTCCTGGCTTATCTTCGATCTTGACCACAGTAATGCCAATATCTGGGACGACCGCGGATTACCGGCACCAAACTTCATTGTGCGTAATCGTAAGAATGGCCATGCACATCTCTATTACGCCATTATCCCGGTATGCACCTCTGAAAATGCCCGGAGCAAACCTCTCCAGTACATGAAGGCCATTTACCAGGCCATGGCCATAAAGCTCGATGCCGATACTGCCTACTCGGGGCCGGTGGCCAAAACACCTTTCCATCCCTGGTGGGATACAACAGAAGTACATGACCAGGAATATGAGCTGGGTGAGCTGGCGGATTATGTCGAACTGCCGACGCGCAGCTGGAACAAAGGTCCCGATCTCGATGCTGTGGCGCATTCACGTCATTGCACAATGTTTGAAGAGTTGCGCTTTTATGCTTACTCGATTGTTGGCCATATGCGCGAGACATCGTCTTATCCGCGCTTCCTGCAGGAAGTTGAGGCCTATGCCCACAATCACAATAACTTCCGCGCCCGTGGCTTTTCCGCCAACCTTTCTCTTTCTCAGGTTAAAGCGACCGTTAAAAGTGTCTCACGATGGACGTGGGACTTTTACACCGGTAATTCCCGCTGTCACCGGGGAGCCATGCAACTCGACAAATCCATTCCACTGGATGAGCGTCAGCGCATGGCGGCCAGCAGGACTCACGGAAAACGACAACAGGACACATCGAGCCGGATTCGTGCGGCCGTCAGAAAACTCACAGAGGCTGGCGCCAGAATCACCCTGGTGGCCATTGCCGGCATCACTTCATTGTCCCGTCAGACAATAGCGCGTTACCGCTCAGTCATTGACGAACAGAATTCCGATGGCAACACAGTCACCCCGCTGCGGAGCGAATCTGCAGGAGAAACCAAAAATGTTAATTATGGTGTACATCAGATAACTGCCCCCGCATTTTGTTTAGTATCCGTAACGCCTGTGCCTGCAGGTAGTGTGTCTGTTAAAGGTATAAGTGCAGATCCAGATGATTTGAGTGGGGAGAGTGAGAGTTCTGACACAAGTTAATTGTTAGCAGGGACAGTTTGAGCGCACTTATTTCCGATTAATATGTATAATTCGTAATGCCCTTTCCTTCTATTCTGAGGTGATCTATGGCATTACCAAGTGATTTTTTCCGTCCTGTACTCGATGCTGGTTATTTCAGACAGCTGCCGGTGGGATGTAATGAAGAAGATTTAAAACAACGTGCGGTCGAGAATCTGCGTATTAACTTTCTGCATGTAATGCATGATACCAGGGATAAATTCCCTGAGTTTCCACAGGAACTGAATCCTTCGCCTGAGTATATTCAAAGAGCTGATGCTATTGTTCATGACATCCATTGTGATTATATGGACTCATTGAGCAATAACCGGTTGTTTGATTTTTATCTTGATGGCTCAGATGAAATCGTTGTTGAAAAATTCAGGAATGCAGAGGCAGTTTCGTTTTTTAAGGAAACGCTTGTGCCTTATCTGGCCGATTTACTGGAAAGAAATGTACTCGATGAGGAGAAGCTGCGAAGCCGGTATTGCGAATTTCTGACTTCTCATGATTCACCTGAATGCCGCGATGCTGATGACTTCTGGGATTCCCCTGCCCTCAGATTGTATGCCAGCCACATGCTGTTCCAGGATGAAGCACACTCACTGACACACCCTGATAGCGCCGACATGGCCAGCTCTCCTGAACAAAATCATACACAAAACTCTCCGCGATCATCTCAAAGTTTCGGTATGTGATGCCAGTGATCGGCCATAATGGCCGGTCACACTTCCAGTATTTTTTCGTATACGAAATTTTTGCATGCACCAGTGGTGAGTTTCCTGGTTTATGTCTGAGTGGGAATCGTCGGTGTGTCTGCCTGCTCTTATTGAATTTTTCGTATACGAAAAATCAAATCTTACCTGCGCTGTAAATCGCTACGGTCAACCCTTCTTCCGTCTGAATATAAAATTAAGACGTCATCATGGTTTTCTGCTTTAACGGAATATAGGGAAGAAAATAATACTGAGCCCGCGATATTTCACAGACTCAATTGGTAAAAAATGCCGGAACAACTCATAACAAACCCCCCCAGGGTTAATGAAGCGAGATGACCGGCACCAGTAAATTATACAAGCTGAGCAATATATGCAAATAGTTCGCGTCGATTTAATCATAAATTTTGAATCAAAGCGTGTACATGGATCGTCAACTGGTTTACTATAATTACGAATAATACGCATCAAACGAAAATTATCAAGTGTGGGAGGGTAACTGATATGGCTCTGTCAGAACGTGAAAACGAAGCACAATGCTGGTATTTACGCCGTCCGGGTACACAGGAGTGGCGCTGCACTGAAAATAAAACGTTTATGGAATTCTGCGAATGGAAAGGCTGGGAAGTAATGGATGATGCTGAATGGGAAAGTTATCATTCAGACAGCCTAAGCCCTGCTTTATTTGCTCACTAATATGACCGGATTTGATCTCAGGCTCTGGCGCAAGAGTCAGGGCTGGACTCAGGCTCAGGCCGCACTGGCGATGGGATGTGGTGAACGCAGCTGGAGGCGTTATGAAGAGTCAGGCCCTCCTGTAATGCTGGAGCGGGCCATTATCAGTATGGAACTGAAGTGGTCATTAAGCCGGTTCGCAACGCTGGATAAAGAACAAATTTTACAGTATCTCGATGCGTCGTTGCATGATGTTCCGGCACGATGTGGATAATATTTTAAACCCGCCCAGGTTTACCACCCCGGTCAGTTGCCGGGGTTTTTTTTCGTATACGAAAAGTTTTCAGACGGCCTGCAGCATTCTGAGCATCGACGGATGTTGCTGGAGAACGCATAACAGTTTCAGGCTGCTGCCGTTGGGTATGCGCCGGTGCTGTTCCCATGCTTCAACCAGTGAGGGAGAAACACCGACAGCCTGTGCAAACTGTTGCTGAGTCAGTCCTGTTGTGTCCCGGATAGCTTTCACATCAGGGATTTCATAGGTGGTCACACGAGCAGCTGTGCGACGCCCTTTCCTGATTTCTACTGCCTCAGCAGCGCTATCCATCAGTTCTTTGAAGAGTTCGTCTTTCATCATTCCCCCTCGATCATGGAAATAACTTTGCGGAGCTGAGCTTTCTGTTCGTCACTCAGGTTTTCCATTTCATTTTTAGGATAAACCAGCAGCAGGTAAATTTCCCCTTCCTGGTTTAAATAATAGTAAATCACGCGGATACCACCGCTCTTTCCTTTTCCCTGAATAGCCCATCTGACTTTACGGCAACCACCTGTAGCCGATATGGTGGCCCCTGATTCCGGGTTTTGTCTCAGGTGCTCCTGAAAATTCAGGTACTCGTCATGACTCAGCAGGGTTTCAATTTTCCGTTGAAATACGCTGGTCTCTATAAAGTGGAGCAATTTCATTCCATGTCACCTTATCTGTTATAGTTCTAATTATACTCTTACTGTGTAAGACATGCAATTGTTAGTCAATGAGGGCAGCAGGTGATACATAATTTTTCGTATACGAAAAAATGGCGAATTTAATTTCTCTAACTTACTGAAATATCGTCACTTCGGGGATGGTGAGCGGTTTCTGGCACCGATGAGTATTTCCAGCAACCACGTATTCCTCTCTATACAGAGATCATGAACCGTGAAGTCCTGGCTCTCTGTTTCCGGCGTTTGGGCATGAGTGGTCATGTTGCAATGGCGAACAGGAACTGAGATGATTTATGGCTACTGATAACAACGTTAAACCTGAAGGTACTGGTTCGCGCCTCCGGCAAACTTAATGCTCTGCCAGAAGCACCGAAAGGTGAAGCATCAGGAAAAAAGCCTCTCCTGAATGCTGATTACATCAGGCCATCCGTGGGAGCCTTCGGTTAGTGTCTGTGTACAAAATTTTCGTATACGAAATTTTTTCAGAATCTCCCTTCCCTGTTTTTACCGCTTCGTTTTACTGAGCATCAGTCAGGATTTTTTCGTATACGAAAAATTCAGAACTGACCTTTACTGGTCGCGCACTGTTATGCCAGTTCGTCGGGATCATCAATTGCCTGAGAAAAATACTCCGTCCGGTAGTCATTGCTCCACCCAATCCAGACCGAAGCCGTCCCGTCATTTGTCAGTACGCGGTTTCCCTGCATGGTATCTTCTTGGCTGGAAGTCGTCAGGCATTCCCTGATAATGTCTGCTCCGGCAACTATGCCTGTACTCTGGGTTTCAAAACCGGCAACCACCACAACGGCTTCAGGGTCCAGCTGTTGAAGCTGTTCAATCAGCTCTTTAACTTTCATCACATGTGCCTTCTTTTTATTTCAATATCCACTGTTGTGGCTGGATACGTTATACCCCTTAAGCCAGGTATGAATCAATGATAATCGTCGATACCCTGCTCTTCTGAATTTTGCCGCTTCGCTTACTGATTCCGTCCATGACTGAATTTTTCGTATACGAAAAAATCGTACCGTTATCTGCGGTCACTCGCTGCTGTCGGTATCGAGGCGGAGTGCCTGTGCTGCACTGTAACCGTCGAAACTGAACGTGATAGGCTGTCGGGTTGACGCATCGAGCGTGAAAATTCGCGTATAGACCTGGGTGCTTTCGGCGCGGGTATGCCCCATAAACTCCTGGAGTTCCCGTTCGCTGATGTGGTTATACAGCAGGTGGACAGCAAAGCTGTGCCGGAACGTTTTGGGTGTCACTGCACTGAGTGACAGCGCCACGTTGTCGGCTGCCGCTCTTTCCAGTGCGCGGTTGAGCCAGCGCGAAACGGTGTCATGCGATTCCGGCCAGATGGGATCGGACTTGGCTGACGGAAAACTCGCAAATACCTGGCGCATGAGTCTGACATAGGACGCATCATAAAGCGGCACTGTCCTGAACACCTTTTCATCTTTCCGTGGCCGCCCTTTACCCCGGCTTCGTTGTTTCAGGGTTCGCAGGTTGACGAACGGCTGGATCTCACTGAGTTCAAAACTGTCCCTGCTCAGCGCCAGCGCTTCGTTCGGTCGGGCGCCGGTATTCCATAACGTACTGAAATAAGCCAGCTGGCGCAGGTCATCGAGATACCACAGAAGGGCAGACACTTCCGGGGCGAGAAGATATTTCGGTGCATTTGTTTTCGCGATGGCCATACGCCGGAGTGCAACGGCACGCTGCCAGTCGATCTGGTGAAAGGTTCCAGGCTGATTCTGGTCCCCGATCACCATCTGTTCGCGAAAATTTTGCCGTATGCTACGTGAAATCTGCTGAGTCATTGCCCTGATAAATCCTCAGATTTTAAAATTCGCGCTGCCCTGATTTTTCGTATACGAAAAATTTTTCAGGGGTCCGAACACAAATAACTGTGTCTCTGTACAGTATTGTGCATCATTCACCGGACGTCTGCATTGAAAAAAAATATCCGGCGCACGATCCTTTTTGCGTAAGTTATCGAAGAATTTCGTATTATAACGCAAGGCGCGATCCTTATTTTCAGATACCGGATATGGACACTTTGCAGGAAATTACTATATATAGTGGTTCGTGCAGCTGGGTATGGCGCTATATGTAGTGTTAACCGAAAAAAGAGGGGAGGGGAGGGCGTGCGGATCTATACCAGTTTATCCGCAGATGTGCGGATCAAAGGAAAGAGCATTTTTTCGTATACGAAAAAGTGCAGATATCCCTGTCAGAGCGGATATCTGCCGGGTAATCTCACATCAGGTCCCTTCAGGAACAAAGTCACCTCCTGTGGTGTTCGTTGGTTTTTTGCTGGCACACTTGCGGATCACGGCTTTAGCCGTTTTCTTTTTCAGTGATTTTTTCTTCAGTTCAGGGACGGCAGCAAGCAACGCTGTAACATGGTGCGGCTCAAGTGCCATACCGTCTTTTTTGAAGGTATCACTGATTATTTTTGCCCCGGCTTTACCCTGGTGCATTTCCTGAATCCTGGCAATATTGCCATTCAGGGTGTTATTGTCAAAAATTCCCATTTTTTACTCCTGATTCAATGGGTTAGTTAGCTTTTCTGGTTTTCGCACTGGCCAGACGGCTGGCGTTATCCAGTGTATCGCGCAACAGCTGGTCTACCCCGCCGACCGCTTTAAGACGTTTTTCACGCGCAGCGCCACCTGAAATTCTGGTTCCGTCCTCAAGAATGAGAGGTGAACACCAGGGATCAGACTTTCTGGCGGCGATTTTCGGTACTAATCTGACAACTTTGCCCATGTTCGGGTTCTCCTGTGAAGTTAGCATATGAGGAAGTCTGACCCTGTCAGAGTTCCTTATTCAGTAATATAGCAAGCGGGACCTTCTGTCCAGCTGTGATTTTCCACAGTGCCTTCAGACGCGCTTTGCCATGTTCCCTTTTGTTTTTTCAAAATTACACAGATTGCATCGTATACAGGTGTTCTGATGGGAATTTTACGATGATTTTTTGTCATCAGACGCTTTGTGGCGAAGGTTGTATTTTCCTGACTGCCTTTTGTGATGTTTAGCTGCATTTTAAACTGCAGACTAAATATAAAAATGTATAATCAAAAGTGTACGATTAATACGTATTATTCGAAAATGAGGTTTTTATGAATATAGATAACGCTCTTGAAATTGCGAAAATCGAGGCTGAGGTTGATACCCTTTGCCGATTATCTGAACTCGATCTGATTGATAATGCAGAACTTAACAACAGGCTCGGTGATGCTGTTGTCAGGTTTTCAGACCTGTATGACAAAGGCGGCATTGACAGCAAGTTCTGCTATGACATGGCCAGAGAACTGTCAAATAAGATCGAACAAGCAGATCCAGGAGAGGGGTGGTGGACACTCAATTTTGAGGATTTCAGTCGTGGAGTGAAACTGACTTCAGGAAAGGTAATCGCGGAATCTGTTGAAAAAAAAGAGATAAACAGAATCCGACTCGAGCGAGAAAATAAAGCCTATCGGGTTGTGGTGAGGGGTACTGAAACGACGCCAGTCGATGATATGCAACCATTATATGGCACATTCGAAGGCGTTGTGGAGTTTGAAATTGGCGAGGGAGCAAATTCAATCAGCGACGCGCTAAAAATAGTAAAAGAGTTTGACGCGCAAAATCGTGAAAAAAACAAAGAGTTTATGATAGATGAATTTGAAAGAGATGTTGGTTATCTTACCCCCTCCCGGTTCCGGATATTTGATTCAGCCAAGAACGCTGTTATTGGTGGTGTCTGGGAAAATAAAACACTACATATCCCTGATGATAATCTGAATCAGGGTATGGTTGATATGCTTAACCAAAAAATTGAAGAATTAGAAAAGCAATATGAAAAGGAATTCAGAGCTGATAATAATGACTCTTGCCGCAGAATTGCTGTAGATATTGATATCATAAATATCAAACTCCTTAATAATAATTTTGCAAAGAATCCGCCCGAAGAAAATGTGCGTAGTGAAGTGAGTAAATTTAATTATCCTGTTGTGTACTGGGGTAATGACGATTTAGAACACTCATCATCACATGAAGGTAATGTTTATTACACTTTAGAACAAGCTGAATCTTATTATCAAACCGTTGACCAACAGTTCAAAGGCGCTAATCTGGATTATGATGTATCCATTTATAAACTGACCAACGATAAAGGATATTTAAAAGGATGTGACGTAGTGCTTGATGATGAGGCTTTTAACAGCCTTTCCTTGATCAAATCCTCACAATCGGCAGCCCGCAAAACATCTGATCAGCAGAATGAAAAACCATCTGATAATTTTTCAGTCATTCTGGATGGATTAGCCACTGCCAGTGATGCTGTTATCAGTGAGGAATACGAAAAACGTTATACTTCACTAATTTCCGGGGTTGATGCTAAGAGTTGTCTGATTCTGACTAATTCCCTGCATTTCTTCAATCAAATTAAAGGAGTGAAACCAGGGAGCAGCGAGTTTGATGAACGTATTAAGTTCCTTGCAAGCGAATCAAAGTCAACGCCGGTGGTTATATCTGGAGAGGACTATCTCAACTGGTTTGAGAAAAATAAAGATCAGGTTATCGAACTCTATAAGATGGAAGATGCCACCTCATACGCAGCGGAAGTCGAAGCGGGGAAATCACCAGATACCTGGTGTTTGTTTGAAGATAAAATGATCCAAACTGTTCACATGGGGGCCTCATTGCTTAACGACTTGCGAGCGAAGGGTACGGAACATACTCCGGTGGATAATCATACTGCTGGAATCCGTCCCCGTTCACCGGCCTGATAAATTTTCGTATACGAAAATTTGCGTAACCTTGGGATAAGCTCCCCTGAAAAGGAGCTTTATACAAAATACGGTATATAAGTAGCTGTTAATGTTTTAAATTTCTACCATACTATTCGCAAGCATCAGCGGTATTAAAGGCCGTCTTATCATGGGGGGTGGCTCCCTGTGGAATCCAACCCCCTGTTAGCAGAATATTATTTCGTGTGTCGTAAACCACTAAATCGGAACCCACAAGTGGGACCCCGCGATTTAGCAGTTGACGAATTGAGTATTAAATATTGGGGTGGTTTTTTTCTAAAAGTCAATAATATTCCTGGTTATTTATTTATTATTATATTAAAATGTATTTATTCAAAGAGATAATTCTTTGGTCGGACTCCCGCCGTAATTCGGGATGGAGTATCTTTATGTCTAGTGAAATTATTCATTCAGGTCGTGCTGCCATGTCTGCCGTTACTGTAACGGTTTATGGAAAATTCGCAGTGTTAGCCCCGCAGATTCTGTTCTCTGTAATTAATAAAATGGTTGTATCACGCTGGAATACAACATTTGATTATTGTGAAGTTAACCCTCTTCTTGGTTTCTACCTCCCCGCCCGACAGGATTACTATTCATTACGTTATTCTCCAGATTCTGAAGTTGTTATTGTTAATGAAAGAGAGCTTGGAGTTATATCTACCTTGATATTTCTCTTTGTTGTAATTAATTCTGAATTGCTGGGTATTAATAAAAATCAGTATATACAGGAAATGTTTGAATTAACTGTATTGCAGGGTAAGTACGATCGTCTTCTTTCTTATGCCAGGGAGCAATTAAGTACAGAAGCTTTTAATTTTTGCCAGTCATACATTAAATAACATCTATGCCTGCTGTCTGGCGATGGCAGGTAAATATTTAGAAAAGGATTCTGCAATGAATAATAATCAACAGTTGAATAAATTCACCTATCCGTGTCTTATTGGGCAACAGGGTGGCCGTAGAGTACTGACTATCAGTGTTACTTTTACTGAACTGTTTCGTGTCCTGGCTGTTAATCGTCAACAGCATACGCTTGAACGTTCTCAGCGAGTTCTTAATCAGAAACGCGCTACAGCATTTGCCGATTACCTGGTGAATGCCCTTTCCACGAAATCAGACTACATCATCCCGCCTTTAATTGGGAATATTGACGGTGAGATTATTGTTGAACCCTCTCCCCAGTTTCCGGGATTTGGTACGGTTACAATACCAATGAGTTCTAAAATTGATCTGTTTGATGGGCAGCATCGTAATGTCGGTATTCTGGAAACCTGCGAGCTGCTGTGCAATCTGGATACCCAGACAGTTACCGTCGAGTTGACAGAAAACCTTCCTTGCGCCGTTCGTCAGCAATTTTTCGCGGATATTAACGGTAATGCTTCTAAGCCAAATGCCGCCATCAATCTGGCTTACGATCGCACAAACATTCTCAGCCAGATGGTCAGAGAAATGGTGGAGTCAAATGATGTGCTGTTCCGGGTTACAGATTTTGAGCGCACCAACATCACGGGCAAAACACCATACTGGGTATCATTTAAAGCATTCTGCGATGCTTCAGGACGTTTTATCCGGGTTAGTGATGATTCAGACAGGGGACAGCAGCAGGACGATTTGAGAGCCATCTGGGAGGCATGGTGTGAATTTACCGGGTTATCTGATGCGATGGTGTCGGGGTACGGTGAATACGTTCAGGAATGGCTGACGTTTACTGCAGTCATGGTGAATGCTTTTGGTTTTGCCGTACAGGAATTGCTGGAGACTATGACGGTTTTATCGGTATGCCAGAGACTCAAGAGTATGGCTGCCCAGACCAATCGACGGGAACGGGATGATTTCTTTCTTTACAGCCGGTGGCAGGGACTTTGTGTGAGCAAGGAAACCGGGAAGATTATGGCAAATATTCGCGGACAGCGCGAAGCAGCTACTCGCCTTGTATCAGCTATTAAATCCGGATCATTTGTCGAACACACGCAGGCCTGACACATTCCTGCCGGACACCCGCCGTAATTCGGGAGAGTAATCGCTATGAGTAATACCAGTTTCCAACCAGAAAAAATGATCCTGAAAGGCGATAAATGGGATTCTGTTTTTGAAACCTTACGTACAAGCCCGGTGCTGAACGCGACAGATGCGGGACGGGATGTTGCATTATCGGGTCTTATCACTTCATCAGTAGAGGCTATCTACCAGGCGATGAGCAGTGGCTGGACAATGATGCTGGGTTACTCAAGTGGCAAGGATTCTGAAAGCCTCCTGCATTTATTTCTGATGGCACTTGTTCGGGTTGTTCGCAGTGGTGAAATTACCAGTCGCAATCATTTCATTCTGCATACAGACACCGGCATCGAGAATCCCGAAGTCCACTGGCTGGCTCAAAAGAAACTGGCTGCACTGCAAAGATTTATAGATGACGAAAAGTTACCCCTGACAATCGTACTGGCAAAACCCGGAATAACATCGAGCTGGACAGGTCGTATACTGACAGGTCGCGGATTACCAACTTTCGCCAACTCGTCGGTTCGCCAGTGCTCCAACGATCTAAAGATCAATGCCGCACAGCGGGCTAAAAATGCTTTCCTCGAGGGGAAACGTCTGAAAGGGCGGGTTTGCCTGATGCTGGGGAGTCGTGATGCTGAGAGCAGTACTCGCGCCGGTAATATTGCCAAAAAGAAAGGACGTGCAGATACCGTTGTGAAAAAACGCGATGGTGGCGAGTTATATCCTGTCAAAAACTGGCTGGCGACAGATGTCTGGGAGTTCCTGCTTTCCTGTGGCACAGGTCCTCAGTATCCGCTGCCGAGTTATCTGGAGAATAACAACGAAACGGCGGAGATGTACCGCGCCGCGACCGGAGAATGTGTCTGGACGGCTACTGATAAGCGACAGAATGAGGCCTGTGGTGCGCGTTTTGGCTGTTCGTTATGTCAGGCTGTTGGATTGGATAAATCAATGGAAACACTGCTGAATTCCGATCCTGAAAAATATGGCTATATGCGGTACTTGAATCGTATTCAGCGCTATCTGGCCAAGCGTCGTTATGCCTGGGAAGACAGGCATCCGGTAGGCCGGACAATTTACAGTGGTGGGTACATAAAGATTCAGCCTGACGTTTACTCTCCATTATTTCTGGAGCGCTTACTGCATATCTGCTGCAGTGTGGATTTTGCTGAGCAATTACGAGCTGATGAAGTGCTTTTGGGGATTATTGATGGGGCCGTTGAAGATAATGCGCATAATCGTCGTATGGCAGAGCCTCAGTTTCGTCTGGTTTCGGAAGCCGCTCTGATCCATATCGACTTTATGTGGAGTTTTCATCACTTCAATGCCAGGCCATACAGGGCACTCGAAATTTATCATAAGGTCTGGAGCTATGGTGTGCTGGATTTACTGGATGATGAGCCAGAAATGAATCCGGTAGAAAGGACTCCTATCCCCGAACCTTACTGGTTGAAAGTCGGGCGCTGGGGAGATGATTCGGTTACAACGGGTCTGGTCGATCCGATGGCTGAAATGGTCTATTTCGACGGTGGAGATGACCCGCGAGCCGCCCGTTCTATCAGTACTCCGGATGGAATGAAAAAGATAGTCACCTTCTGCCAGGATGATGAAATGCTTATCGATGCCGACTCAGCTTCCTTCATCATTCATGAGGAGTACCCACGTCTCCGGACAATGGTTGATGGCTATACACCATGCAGTGCTGCCCTGTACTATTTGCGGTTTGGCGTGATTCAGATTGCAAAAGGTAAAGCGGCTATGTACGACAGAATGATGCAACGGGGCCAAACCTACTACCAGTTAGGACTCTCTGGCCAGCAGACCATGGAGTCAATTATTAAGCGAAAAGATTTGTGCATAACGGAAAAAGAGCCGAGTGTTGGGGACGTTCCTGCTATGTGTGTATAGCTCACAGAAAATATTTTTCGAATGTATTTAATTAAGTATTCTAAGTAGGTTGGCAACTATTCAAAAGGCAGAGAATTATTATGGTAGTGTTATTCGAGAATATAAATAAAAACAAAAAAGGGAATAAGAAATTTATTCTTAAAATCATTGATAATGGCAATGATAATTACGTCGTGATTCAGCAGGTTTTTGCTTGTTTTCCTGATGGCGGAGAGGTTTTACAGTCAGAAAAAAAAGAAAATTTCGCCAGTCTCGCTGATTTGCGAGAGGGTGATTATACGCGAACGCGACAAGGTAAGTTATTTATCAGAAGTGATTTTTGGACCGCAGCGTGATCAGACGACAAGGAGCGTTAAACCTCCTTGCTACCTGAATACCCTGGTTTTAGAATGGTTTTGGTAATTTTGATTTGTAATCTGAACTGACCATTTTGTCTGCCAGTTCCTGGCCTTTTGGGGTGCTTGTCGTGGCCTTGTCTTCACCTTCATCCGGCATTCCCGCGGTGATTGATGCCCAAAGCTCATGCATCGATTGTGAGCTCAGAATGTTTGCATCAAAGTGAGTTGCTTCATCTGAGTTGAATGGCTCGGAAACATTATTTGTTTCATTATTTGCGTTAAGCTGGCTTTTTTGGCTTTCTGTGGTCATTTTATAGCTGGCCTTGGCTAGATTTTACTCATGGTTTTCGAACAATAAGTATGTATGAAAATTCTGATATCGTTTGTTTAAACGTGAGGATATCACAGATAGTGGAGTAATAATTGAACTGGAAGCATGAAAAAAGGCCGCTTATGCGACCTCCTTATTGTTTTATCAGTTCTTAATGGAGTCATGCCGAAAACGAAGGGGTAACCATTCTGGGGCTGCAGGAAGTGGTGACTGGCTCCATGGATGCAGGTTAGCCAGTTGCTGAATATCTTCGTCATACAGCCCTGTGCCACCAAAATCAAAGTCTGGCCAGCGCTGGCTGACATAACAGTATGCAAGAAAACCTTCATCCCGCTGCCGGGTCAGCCGGTACACCCAGCTGACGGCGTAAATGTCCTGTGAGTACGCGCCCCAGGCTACAAAGAATGCAAACTGGGTCCAGTGTTCCAGTTCTGGGTAATGCGGAAGCATGGCAGCCAGTTCGAGCCGCGTCTGCGAGTCGAGACTGAAATCCTGCTCTTCCGTGTCGGTAACAAATGTTCCCATATAAAACTCAAACTTTTGCATTTCTGGTGTTCCTTTATTGATGAAGAATGTCCGTAGCGTCAGGCCCGCGCGGTGCAAACCACCCTTTCTTCTCACCAAGGCAGTCAGTTACATCCCGTACTTTGCCCTCGTGAGTCACCAGTAAGACCTTGCCATCAGGATGGCGTACCGGTACGCCCAGCGTCATACCTGTTTCCGCATTAACGGCATTCAGGCGTCCGTCGCGGGGAATGATCTTAAAGTTTCCCGTTGGCAGTGAGCAGGTGGCAACGCTCGTACTGGCGGCGCTTTCCTGCCAGGAACGGTAGATATTTACGCCTACCACCGTCAGGCTGACGATTATTCCCACGCTCAGAACTTTACTGATGAGCTGAAATGAATTCATAAACGGTCCCTGATTACAATTAAGGGTTAACCGGGCCATCCAGTAAGTCCAGATTGAAACAGTCCAGTTCTTCATCTCCCTGAAATACATATTCAGTGAGCTCTTCTCCAGGCAAAGATTCCCATCGTTCCGGAGAAGTTGCCCGCCATTCCCAGTGTCCGGTTGAGTTTATCCGGCGGGCAAGTTCACGCCCTTCGTTATCCAGGACATGTACAAGCGGATAACCAAAATGGATGGTTTTGTGTAACCGTATTCGGGGATAGTCGCTTAGCTCATTCCATAAACTGGATAAACCAACATTATGATCATTCACATTTAAAGGCATAATTTATTCCTTAGTAATTCTTTCTCATTAAATAGTAACTCAGGGTAATTACACTTTATCGTATAATATTCTGTAAAAGGCGATCATTCCGGTAAATGTTATCTATAGGGGTTTAAATTCCAGATTTTTTTTTAAAGCCCCTTTTAACACACTTCGGCATAAGACTGAATTCCATAACCAGGCATGTTGTATCCCATGGGCATAGGGTTTTTGCACGTAGCCAAGTCTGGTCAATGATGCATTTACTCCACTTAAAGCACTCGCTCTTGAGCACCAGTGATGTCCACCTGTCGCGTCCAGGAATGAAACAATCTCCGATGTTGTACGTTGTTTTCCATCCTGCATCAACGTTTCCACACGTAGCATGGTCCGCTTCCAGTCAGTCATATAATCGCCATTTCCGGTAGTGCCGGCCGTGGCTACTTTCATGTCCTCTCTGAGTTGTTCACGGATGATATGGCCAAGTCTGCGAGATCCTGGCTGTAGCGTCGGCTCATGTTCAATTCTCAGACGGTAATGTGAACTGGCAGTAAACTTTGAGTTGAAATGACCACCTGTAATTTTGCTAACTTCAATGAGACCAATTCCATATTGCTTAAGCAATGAAACAGCAAAATCGCTTCGGCGTCCTCCGGTGCGTTTAACTGCGGCATAAATCAGGTGCGGTATACCACAGTGATCTGGTTGTCGGTGTGTCTGCCAACTGGTGACTTGTTCGAGAAGCGGTAGTCCTAATGCCTTCTTGGTTTCAACTACTTGCACCCATGGACCTTTCACCGAGACAATATCCGGGCGACGAGACCTTCCTTTCAAAACAACTTCCGGGTAAACATTCCAGTTGAACAAGTTTAACCACTGGGTGACACAAGCGGCTATCTCTGCCTCGGTCATATCCGAAGAGTCAGGAGGAAAATAGATGTCAGCGTCATACACAAGCTCAACATAAAAATCACCTGTAAAACCGTCCTGATAACGAAAGTGAGGTGACTTTACTGGTCTCAGGTTAACAGTTGGGTTCGCGTTCAAATCGGCCATATTGGCCTGTTGAGCATCATTGAGATGAGATTCATTTAACATGCGGTGTTTCTCCTGAATTACCAGTCAATTTTTCCTTCCTTGTCCAACCTAATCAGATTCATGTAAATCCGTTTCACCTGATGTGAATACTTTTCACGTTTTGCCTGTTGGACTGATGATTTTTTAACCCCCGCGTTATAAGCACCTACTGACCACCAATTTTCTCCCCATTTATTAAAATTATCGCGAAGAATATACGCACCTGCATATACGTTAATACAGGGCTGATTGAGCAGAATGCTGCGGTTTATGCCAAAATTAGAAAAAATTTTCTCCAGATTTTTGCTGTTGATCTGCATTAATCCATAATCCATGCTCACAATCTGATTTTGGCTATTTCTGTTTACGCCTATTGCTTCAGATTTCAATCTGCTTTCTTGTATGGAAATGGCAAGAAGTAAAAGAGGATCAATTTGCATCGCCTTACCTGCTTCCTTGAAGCAATAAGCATGTGAAAGCCCACTGTTTAGTGATAGCGCTAAAAAAATAACTGAGCGAAACATGTGGCCTCCTACCTTGAATGTGAGAAGATTTGCTGGATAAACGCATCTGTATCCAGATTCACCTGCACAGGAAGAGATATAGCCCCTACACTTTGCAAAATAAGAACTAATACAACTCCCGCAATCGTCCCCAGTAATGGAAGACAAAATAGTCGTAGTGTTGAAGCGGCAAGAGACTTTTTGATGCTTTTAGTCATTCTGTCTGTACTGGAAATCACATCAAACGATGCGGAGTTTAGTTCCTGAATGGTAGAGCTGAGCTGCTGATTTAGAGTTAACCCATTTTTGCTCATGGCGTCTTTAAGGGCACGTGCCGCCATGGCATACATTTCCTCTTCAATTTTTTTTGTCAGGTCTTCATGTACTTGCGTCCGGAGTTCATTAATTTCTTGATATTTTTTATCAAGTATTTCAGAAAGAAGTTTAACAGAAGACATAAGCCCTTTACGGGTGCCGGAGCTGATTTCTTCATGCTGTACAATGGTCTTTTCCATACTTTCTGTTATATGGGAAAGTTTGTCCACCTGCTCCTCGTAAGCCTTCGATACGGCTACGAATATCATGTATCCGATTACACGATATTCATTTTCCCCTCCACGTAAATCGTATTTAAAAAGGCGATAAACCTCTTCGCAAAAATCATCATAGTTCTCGAAAAGTGCTGACATAGTTTTATTCCTCGTTGTTATTCAGTATTCCGATTTTATCCAGGTCATTGAAGTAATCCGCAAAGATTTTTCTTACACGAATTTTTGCAACAAGGCTCAGGTCTTTACATGTTTCAATCTCAGGGATTGTCAGTCGATTTGTAATGAAAATTTCAAGATCCTTGCCCTGAAGTTTTGTATTCAGTTTGGGGAGTAGCATGAATGCAGCAATTGTATTTGCATGCGTATATTTGTCACTGTTTATCTCAGAAGACTGCAAGCGTTCGATTACTTCACCATAATATTCATTAACCCAGACAACTACGGGAACGCTAAGATTTTCAATGATAGTTTTTGCACCATGCAGGGTGTCATTATAATCGCCGGAACCAACTATTACGGTATGTATAACAGGAGTAATCTGAAATGAATAAAAGAGGTCAAAAATCTGATTTTGAATAAGATAATCCAGTAAATTGAGAAAGGTATTTGATCCTGTGTCAACGATGATTGTTTCGGCATCACTTTCAATGATTGCTTGTATGAATCCATCAAGCAATCGTTGGTTAATTTCATTTATGTTATCTTTTTCAGTAATACGTATATGCTTAACGTCAAGGTTTTTATACTGGCTTAAAGTCGTATTTACCTGGTCAAGATCAAATGCTTCTATGTTTCGTCCTTTATGAAGCTTGAAGTACTGAGCCAATATGGTGCCCACTAATGACTTTCCGCAGCCACCTTTCCCCTGAAGAATGATATGTACTTGTTTAAATGGTTTATGTTTGGCCATTTTAATCTTCCTTTGAACTTTCATTGTTATAAGGTGAATAGTTTAATGACCTTGCTTTAGGTCGTTTTAGATCATTTAGCTGTTTGACTACAGCTGATGAATCGTCGCTATGATTGGGTTTGACTGGCACTGGATTGCCATTCTGTACACTCTTTCGTGATATACCTTTTATTTTTTTTGATATGAAACGTCCCACAGTGGTGCTGTGAACAGTTACTCCAATAGTAATAAGAAAATCAGCTATTTGACCATGTGAGTAAGAATCTGAATATAATTTCTCAATGAGGTTTTTGTATGGATCAAGTCGTGATGAACGCGCAGCTAAAGGTGCATAAGCTTTCTGATAATCCAAAAGCTTAGCTTCTAACTCATCTGGTGTTACCTCAACGGGTAAGCTCGTTTTGGCTGCATTTTTTCTTCTGTTCGTCATTACGAATAATACGTATTAATTGAAATTGTGAGTGATGCTATGTGATAATTGAGAGAATTTCAATCTGAAAGCGTTATTTTTTGCTGCGTTTGAGATGCGCGTGAACTGCACATGAGAGCGTGCCTGTGCGAACCCGAGCGGCCCTGTGCATGGTCGTGCGGTAGCGTGCGTTACATCTGCAAGACTGTGCGGCCAGGATGCGGAAGAAATGCGTTAAATGGGGCCTGCTAGGCTGTTTTTTCCCGGCAACAGCCGTTGCAGTTCAAAAGCCTTAAAAAAACAGGCACGTTCGTCATGTTCGACAAAAACTACGTTTTTTCTCACATGACCCGCGCCAAAGGGTGCCCCTTTGAAACCCGGAGCTACGCTCCTGAAAATATAACTGACGTTATACGAGGTATTTTAATGCCAAGGCCAACCATACCCGAAAGCGAAAGACTGACCGAACGGGTTGCTTTTCGAATAACCGCTGCCACGAAAACTGAGTATGAAAAACGTCTGGCGGCAAGTGGCTTAAAGCAATCTGAATTTTTCAGAGATTGTGTAATGACAGATCGTACCGAGATCATCGTTGCTCCACAAATGACAACCGACATGCGTGAGTCGTTAAGACTGCTAAAAAACATTGCCAATAACTGTAATCAGATGGCTCATGCGTTGAATACAGCGATGCTCGCAGGGTTGATAGGCCCTGCACTGACAGAACGTGTTTTAAATCAGCTATCCCTTTTATTAGAAGAAGCAAAAAAAACACAGGCTAACTCAAGATGATAATTCGTGTTCGTGGTTATAATTCAGGTTTTGCTGAATACCTCCGTACAGGTAAAAAAGAGGGGAGTTCGTTACATCGTGACGAACTGGATAAACGAATTATTCTTCATGGTGATCTGGATGTTACAGATAATATAGTTAATGCCATGCCCGATAAGGGAGATGACAGGTATCTGCATATTACTCTAAGTTTCAAAGAAGATTATATCTCTAAAGAGCAACTTAAAACAGTTCTTGATGAGTTTCGCACTCAGTTATTTAACGCATATGATGAGGATGAGTATGCATTTTATGCAGAAGCTCATTTGCCAAAAATTAAAAGTGTACTTAATGAATCAACAGGGGAGATGGAGGAACGTAAACCGCATATTCATATTATCATTCCTAAGGTTAACATGTGCGATGGATCGTACCTCAGCCCCGTTGGTTATTATCCACATAATGAAAGATATATTGAAGCCATCCAGGAGTCGATAAATACAAAGTACGGTTTAGAAAGCCCAAGAGATAATCGCCGATTGAATATTACTGAAATCAGTGATTTTATATCTCGTTATAAAGGCGATGTATTCAAATCTGATGCTAAAGGCGTTAAGCAGGAGCTGCTGTCTACAATACTCAGTACAGAGAACATCTCTTACGATACGTTTATTCATGAACTCAAAAAGAATGGTGTTGTTAAGGTAAGAAAAGGTATTTCAGGAGATTATCTCAACCTAAAAAAAACGGGTTCTCCGAAGGGAGTAAATCTAAAGGAGTTTGTATTTAGTCGAGAATTTATTAACTTATCCAAATCAGAAAAACTAAACTATCTGTCATCGCAGGTCGCAACCAGAACAGATGACAAGAAAAAACAGGATGAAGTTAATGATACTGTTTCACTGGAACATTGGCTAAAGCTTCGTTCCTACGAGATAAAATATCTCCATCCGAACTCTAAAGAATTCAAAAGTTATAAACAGATGGATGACCAGTCTAAGCTAAGGTTTATTGACAGGTTTATTCAGTCGGATAAAAACAAGACTCACAATGCCAGTTATAAAACAGAACAATTATCTTTAAGCGAAATGGTTGCTCAGGAACTAAAGGAGAAATACCGTGTCAGAAGAAATCAAACGTATCAAGAACCCAGCGTTTCACAAGATGATGGACGAGGGACTGTTCGTATCTACAATCAAAGAGGACAAATTATTTCTGGATATACCATGCGGGAACTGCACAGCAGCCCAATGGATATTGCTATCTACAAGGAAACCTCTTTGTTTCTGCAAAGTGTCACACAGGAGAATATGGATGTTTCCGGAGAAAGAGTTTCCCCTGCTTTGCGATACCCAATTGATCGAGTTGATGATAGAGATGGAGGAGGAGAATCAACAATAAACCTATGGAAGCAGAGGCGTGAGTATAGCTTTGCTGAGCTATCGGTAAAAAACACTTCAAAAACAGCTGACAACGTTGTTGAATCATTAAGGGTGAATATTATTGACTCTGCAATGACTATTGAGGAAATGGATAAAGAGAAATGGAAACTGATACACCGCCACATCAATGTGCTGTCATTCCTCAAAGCTCTTGAGCATACGCATGGATTATCATCAGAGAAATACTCAGTATCTAAAGCGAAAGATGGAGCCGATCGTATTCGGTGTGGTAACAGAAATTATAGTGTTACTGATTTTTTGACCAAAGAGCTTCATTTTAGCTGGACTGAGGCAGGACAATATATATTGTCGGAGTTTTCAAGGCAGCAGAGTAAAGGTGACCTGCATCTGCAGGTCACACCGTCAATTGATTACTGGGCTGAGTTCAGAAGCTGGAAACAGAAACCTGAGAATTCTTACCAGAAATTATGGGCAGAGTTCAAATCCGGACAAAAGTCAACTCGTGTACATTTCCATAAAGGATACCGGGAGCGCGTTCGGAAGGTCAGGAGGGATAATGCGGATTTAAGGGGACGTAATGCCGAGCTGGCCAGATTAAAGCTTGAAAAGATGGCGGCGCAGGAAGTCCTGGAGCGAGATCTTGAGCTTGAAAGGCAGACATTCCGAAACTCAATGGTTACACGGAATCGTTACATAGAATTTCTTCAAAAACGAATTGATGATGGCGATTGTGCAGCTTTGCACGAACTCAGACGCTATACGCAAACAGACCAGTCATCCACACCTGATTATGGTTTCATACAGCAAAACCAGCAGGCCGCAAGCATTCTTTACTCAGACATTACATTCCGCGTGAGGAACAACGGTAATGTCTCGTACTATTTTGGGAAACGGTTGGTTGTTGAAGATTCCCGCGAATGGGTTTCAGTCGTTGAAAAGGATGATGAGAACGCGATTATGTTTGCCATTAAGCTTGCCCTTGAGAAGAATGGCGGCAGGCCATTAACGCTAACCGGTGATCATGACTTCAGGCTAAATGTTGCAGCATTGGCTGCACAAAAGAAAATTCGTCTAAGTTTCAATGATGAAGAACTACAGAATGTTTATGAGCAAGTACTTAAAGAAGACACTGAAGTACAGCTGCCGGCAAAACCGACCATCAAAACAAAGGGGTGAGATGATCGGGTTATCCTCTACGAGCGCCAGCTGGTAATTGAAACCGGATACGCATAACTGCAATGTGAAACAGACTTCACCAAAATCTGACATTCGATATCACTGTGATTGACACTCACCTCCCCCTTATCACTTTTCTGGTCCACAAAAATTAATTGTCAATCAAAAAACACAGCATTAGTTATGCTGTGTTTTTTTTTGATGTTTACAACATCCGATTTACGGATAATACGTACTAGTTGAAACTGTTCGCTGTGCTGTGTGATAATGCAAGGCGTAGTTTCTAAACAATATTGTTAACACAAGTCGTAGCTACACCAAGCACCGTAGCTACGTCGATAAAGGAGTCCTGCACATATTTGTGTAGGTTTGGCGGTAGCGTGGGTGGCTATAAATATTCAGCCAGTGCGCCAGTGAAAAAGGCGTTTTATGTCAAGAATAAATATCATTGCGACTATGGTGATGGCTAATGCGTTAACTGCATGCAGTGCCTATAAACAACCCTCTGACGTGAACACTGAACCAAAGACTGGCTGGATAAGGTTTACAGAAGATCAGCCAGTACCGAAACCGGTACAACACTTACCTAAAGTTGCATCAACAACTTCATCTAACATCAGCTCGATGCCTTTGCCATCACCATCACTGCAACAATCGAATTCCGTCAGTAGTCAGGTTGTAAGAACTGCAGGGAATCAGGTGCCTCTGATGGCCGCGATGAATCGCCTTGTGCCTGTAAACTGGAGAGTTCGTCTTTCTCCCTCTGTTTCAAGAGAATTTAAAGGCAATGTGTCATGGAATACTGGTAAAGACTGGAAAATCACAACCGACTCGATGTTATCAGAACATGGGTTAAAGGCAGTTTATGACAATCAAAATAAGGAAATTGAGATTGTATTTGATACACATCAGAACACCGTTATAAAAACAACCAGTAGTAACACTGCAAAACTTTTAACAACGACTCATAGCCAGGTTGCTTCAACTAAAGTGTGGAAAATTGAGAAAGGGACAACATTGAAAGCAGGTTATGCCGATTGGGTATCCAAGGAAATCTGCCCTTCAGGTAAAGGTAAATGGGTGCTTCGTTGGGAAGCTGATACAGACTATCCAATTGATTATCCACTGATGTTCAGTAGTAAAAATTTTGAAGATGCGACAAGCCAATTATTCAATCTGTACCAAAAAGCACAGGCTCCACTTTATGTAAGTGGATACCGTAATCAATGCCTTATTGTTATCAGTGACAGAAAGTGAAACTATGAAAAATAAATCATTAACGTTAATTGCAACTGCACTATTACTTTCAGGCTGCGCTGTGCAGCGAATGAATGAAGTTAAAAAAAGTGCCGATGATACAGGGGTAAAGGCATCTTCATTAATTCAACAAATGGGTGAAAATTATCCGGTAGTCCAGTTCCAAAATAGCCAGTATGTTAATAGTGTTCCATTACCAAAACCTAAATATGATGCTCCTCCACAAGTAGTGAATTGTCAGGTGGTATATAAAACCGGACAACCTCAGGACATATTCCAGTTCGCTCAGGATATGAGCGAACAATGCCGCATCCGGGTGCGCGTTACTCCTGATGCGGCGACCTATTTAAGCTCTGGTGCTGAAAGTGGCTCAAAAACACAACGTTTAGCCTCGGTTCCATCACCAGTGATGGGTAGTAACGAAATGAAGCCGCTGGCCATGTTTGGTGCTGAAGCCGGTGGGACTCCTGCGGGGCCATCGGTATCTGTTGCGCGAACTGTATCAGACGTGAGTTATACCGGTGCTTTGGGTGGATTACTCGATCTTGTTGCCGGACGCTTAGGGATCTCATGGAAGTATGCAGATGGTAATGTCGTGTTTTATTACCTCGAAACGAGGCGTTTTGATATACAACCTGCAGATGCAAAATATGCACTAAGGGGAGCTGTAACAAGTGGTTTATCAAACTCTACTGGTACAGATAGCAGCAGTAGCGGTGGTAGCTCTAACTCAGGTGTGTCGGGGTCTGGAGGTTCTACCATGTCATCTACTGTCGAAATGGGGAACGACCTATATAAAGATTTGAAAGAAACTGTTCAGAGCATGCTTACACCAGGCGCAGGACGTCTAAGTCTTAATGCCACAACTGGCACACTAATGGTTACGGATGTGCCAGACGTAGTGGCCCGTATTGGTGAATATCTTGAAGATGAAAACAGCACCTTAAGTCGCCAGGTCATCCTTAAGGTAGTGACCTATACAGTCAATACTGACGTAAATGATATGGTCGGGATTGACTGGAATCTGATCTGGAAATCACTGAATGGTAATTTTGGCATTAAACTGGCTAATACCAATAGCGGAGTATCCAGCGATGCTATTTCCGGCGGGTTCAATGTACTTGATACTGCGACTGGGTCAGCGGCGCAGTTTGCAGGTTCTTCATTCCTGCTGAATGCTTTGTCAAAGCAGGCACAAGTTTCGGACGTTAAAACCAGTACGATTATGACAACTAATATGGCTGCCGCGCCAGTCTTGGTTGGTCAGCAAACGACATATCTGAAGGATGTAACCACTACTGCGTATGCTACTGGTGACGCTACAGTGCCATCACAATCACTTACTCCGGGTAGTGTGACAACCGGGACAAACATCACGATCCTGCCAAAAATCCTCAAGGATTCAGATCGTCTGATGTTGAATATGTTCATGGATATCTCCAGCCTTAAACAAATCCGTACTATTACCTCTGACACTCAGAAAATTGAAGCACCTGATATAGACACTCGTTCATTACAGCAACGTGTATGGTTGAAGCCAGGTCAAACTTTGATTATGTCCGGTTTTGAACAAAACACTGATAATTCAAATCGTCAGGGCGTAGGCTCACCGAATAACATTCTATTTGGTGGTGCTTTATCTGGTGCCAAAACAAAACAAAGTTTCGTTATTACGGTGACACCATATGTTCGCTAAATCGAAATCAAAGAAAGCCAAACAGAATATTATTGTTAATGAATCTGCGATTCGTGTATTAACTATTAACAACAAACGTTTTGTTGTTGGGCTTCAATGGGAAACTATCAAAGTCCATAGAAAGGTAATGCAGGAAGTACGCAAGATTGGGAAGGCTAAAAATCTTGATGTTGTGGCGATCAGAAAAGCGGAAGCTATCCAGGCTGGCTTTGCTCCAAAATCCCGACAGAAACTTCGTGGTGCCTATTCATTAATAGTTTCACTGGCTTCAATTCTTGAAGGGAGCTGTATTGCAGTAATACCTGTTGGTGCTAACGAAAACGGAGAAGAAGAATATACTCTGGTTGGCCGCACTGATAAGGGGGCAATCCATCCTGAATCTGATGTGATTTATACCGAATCGGAGATACAACAAGTTGTACTGGATCTGAAGCAAGATTTAAGGGGTAATCAGCAAAATACAAAAATCCCGATTTATGGTGACCTAGATAAATTTTCATGGGTTACAGACGTTCTGGATATTAAAGACTTACTAAAACCCAGTAATATCAAAAAAGATTTTCGTCTTAAACCTCTTCAATGGGGTATGACAAGAAATCAGTTAATCGGTTTTGCAGCTGCGCTGCTGATGTCGGGCGTGGCTGCACTTTTTATTCTTAATCACTATGATGAACAGGAGAGGGTTAAAAGAGTAGCTGCGCAGGCGTTAATGAAACAGCAAGAGGAACTGAATAAAAAAGCGCGGTATCAGACTGCACTCGATAAATTTAAGCATCCCTGGATAACTACTTCATCGATTCCAGTTTTTTTAAAGGGATGTGAAGAGGGATTAAAGAAAGTTAACCTTTCCCTCGAGGGGTGGCAACCGGCGATGATTAAATGTAGCCAAGATGCTATAGCAGTCAACTATAACAGGCCGGACAACTCTGCCGTTACCGCTGCGGCCTTTGTTAAAGCAGTTCGAAAAATCTATGGCACAAGCCCGGATGTCAATACTACCCAAACTTCTATGTCTGCTTTTTCACTTCCGCATACACTGGCACCAAACGGAGATGACCCTTTTCAGGATATGGGGCAGCAATTAGTTGAAATTATTTCTTTATTTCAGGCGGTCAATATTCCGGCTTCACTGAAACAGATTTCGATTAAAGATGTGAAGAAAAACGAACAAGGTGAAGAACTTCCATTACAGGATTGGGAGGAATATACCTTTGATGTACAAACAACCATACCACCTCAGCTTATTTTTAAAAGTAGTGAGTTCACGGGTATGAGACTTAATAGTGTTATCTATGAAATTGGACATGAGCAAGGTTCAATTACCTACAAACTTTCGGGGTCAGTGTATGGGAAACGTACTTTTTATCCATAAAAAAATTATTATTTCGTTAGCTTTTATCTCATTTGGTGTTTTTGCCGAGAACGGCACCGTGTGGGATTTAGATCATCTTCAAGAGCAGAGAGTACTCTATGAGGCAAAAGCTGCTCTGAATAAAGCAAAAGCTGAAGCCGAAGGTAGAGAGTCAGGTGTGCCTACTGTAACAGGACAGATAATTAATCAGAGTGGACAGATGAATTCAGTTTCGTCAGGCGATGCACTCCCACAACTGGTAAAGGTTAATGGCAAAAAAGCTGTAATTAGTTTATCTGATGGTAACACAACAACAGTGTCCGCGGGGCAATTGCTTCCCGGTGGACGATGGCAGGTGCTCAGTATCGGTCTGGGCGGGGTCAAAGTGAAGAACATTTCTACACAGCGAGTCCAGGTAATAAACTAGGGATATTATATGGTCTATTCAGAACGAACACATAGCCTAATAAATCTTTCTCAGTATTTCCCCGGTATAAATGTTCCGAGCGAGATTTCTGATAATGTACGCCTCCTGAAAAATAATGAGGGTAATGATTACCAGCTAGTTGTTGTGGAGCGTATTTCTAAAGACCCTTTATACTTTGATTTTAAGAAAAAACTAACGCTTAAAGAAATAAGGCCAAAAATTGAGTGGGTTAATCGTGAAGAACTCGCTGAAATATCGAATGCTTTCGATGCTAATACCAGTTCCTCATCGGATACCCAGAGTGATACTCAACACAGAGTTATTGAAATAATTAAACGAGCAGTGGAGTTACGAGCATCCGATATTCATTTTCGAATTGATACCTCTTACTTTAAGGTTGCTTTCAGAATTGATGGCATAAAACGTAATATTCCAAAGTTTGAAGACTCCCCGGAAAATGGCCGGCTTCTTGTCAATGCTCTGTATAACTCAATGTGTACAGAGCAAAGCACAAGCACCCTTAGTACCACTCAAGACAGTGATGCGCGGCTCAAAGAAGAATATGTGTCTGAGTTTGGACTTAGTACCGGCCGATTTGCTAGTCGCCCAGGCAATTCAGGAACGTTACTTGCTGTGGTCCGACTGATCACAAAACGGAAACAGCAACTGGAACTTGAACAACTTGGACTGACACCGAAGCAAGGTTCTGCAATTCGTAGATCATTATCAAAACCTTCCGGTGCAATCTTCTCCAGTGGGCCAACAGGACACGGTAAATCGACGCTTTCGCAATGTATGGCGGAAAGTGTAACGCGCGATGACCCTGGTATCAATTTGCTGACCGTAGAAGACCCTATTGAATCACCAATTCGCGGAGCTGTGCAAACACCGCTTATCCTTGCAGACCGGAGCGATCGAGAACTGATGGGAAAAGCATGGGGAAAAGCAATCTCTAACCTGATGCGACTTGATCCTGATTTTATTTATATCGGGGAAGTGAGGGATAGTACCTCTGCAACTGGTGTAATCGAAGCGGCGCAAACTGGCCATAACGTGATAACAACCATACATACCAGCCATCCGATCGATATTATCCAGCGATTGCGTCGTTTTGGTGTTGATCAGGATTTGCTGACTGACGCCACTCTCATTACTTGTCTTATAGGTCTTCGACTTACACCACTTCTGTGTCCTTGTTGTAAAAAAAACTATGCCGGACATAAGGAAAATATTGAAATTGAACTACAAGAACTAATCGAGAAACACACTCAACATGAGAAGGCATTCCTTATCAACGAGAAGGGGTGTGATAAGTGTGATTTTACCGGAATCAAAGGACGTACCGGTGTATTTGAGGTTATTGAAACTGACTATAACTTTATGTCTCTGTATGAAGAAAAGGGAAAGTTTGCTGCATGGAAATACTGGCGAAGTAATGGTGGTGAAACGTTATGTGAAAATATTACAAATTTGATTAATGACGGGAAAGTTGATCCTGTAATCGCGCATAAGAAAATATGCAACCTTGACAGGGATGAAAAATTCAATGAATAATTTTGAGCGTTATATTTATCAAAAAACATTTAGCGCATCTGACCGCATCGAACTGTATGATGACTTCCGACAGTATCTACTTGATGGCCTTAGTGCGCAGGACACTTTTACTAAATTAATCGATAACTATACACGAAGAGGCAGAAATCCTGGAAACCCAATTGGGAAGATCCTCTCTGAATGTAGTCAGAATTTAAATAGAGGTTTTTCTCTGTCAGATTCTTTAAGAGATTGGATTCCTGATCAGGAATTAAGCATTATTGAATCTTGCGATATGGCAGGCAAGGTTGCTGATGGTTTTCATAACGCAATATTCATTGCTGAAGGAACTGAGAAAATATCCAAGTCTATTAAATCATCGTTAATGATTATGACATATATGTTCTCTTTATCTTTTGGCGTAGTTGCGATGTTTTGTGTATTGCTCGTTCCTACACTCAAACAAAATGTACCTTTAGATAAATGGAATGGCCTACAGCTGTGTGTATGGTACTTCTATGTTATTGTTACGGAATACTGGTACATTATTTTTGCAGTAATTATTTTGACAAGTATTTTAGTCTTTAAATCGCTATCAGTATGGACAGGTAACATACGATTTCATTTCGATAAAATCCCTCCATATTCAATTTATAAACGTCTTAATGGGGCAACATTTATACTGAATATCAATGCCATGATTTCTGCTGGCATTCCTATGGAAACAGCTATTAATAATATGGTTGCCTCTTGTGAGTCACGATGGATGCTTGAAAGACTTGATGCGTTGCGAGGGGCCATTGAATCCGGTGTCGAAAACCTAGGTACGGCACTTGATAATATTGGCTATGAATTTCCAGGTGATGCAGCCATTATTAAGATGAAGAGTCTTTTTGAAACATCTAACGCTGAGGGTTCTTTGAAGCGATTTGCAGGTAAATGGCTAAATAAAACTGTTTCATCAGTTGAGAGTACAGGAGAGACGTTAAGAATACTGGCGTATTTTGGCTGTGCTGGTTCTATCATTTTGTTAATTTTAATTATGTCTGACTTAATCCAACAAGCTTTTTTTCACTAAGGAATAACTATGAAAGTTGTAAATATGAAACGTGGTATTGCTAACATTACTGACTCAGTTACTTCTATTGGCATTATGCTGGTTATGATTGCTGCAGTAATGGCATTAGCATATTTAGGATACTCGAAATTCTATGCAACCAACGAGGTGACGATCGTAAGCAATCTCATTAATGAAACAAAAAATATGAGAGCCAGCAGTGGTTATGGAACGTCAGATTACAACCAGGCGTTAATTAATGCAGGGGCGTTACCAAGCAGCGTGGCTTACTCAGGAAACACCATCAGTAACCGTTCTGGGGGGACGATCACTGTTAAAGGAGCTGGTATTGGTTTTACTGTTACTGACACGATGTTATCCAATAAAGACTGCATTAATCTTGCTCAAAAATTGGGTACATCTGAAATGGCATCCACAAAAATTAACTCTCAGTCTTTTACTGGTGAAGTTACAGCTGTAATGGCAACTTCAGCCTGCACAACAGACAGTAATACTGTCGAGTTTACCACGAAATCTTAATGATAATTTTTCAAAGCAATGCCCCGTATGGGGCATTAATCGGGTTAAAGCATGGGTAAGTTAAAGGATTTAGATTTTGTTGATTTATATCTTGGAAGCGACTATACCGAGGTTAAAGGACTAGATGGGGCTACTTCATTTCTTTCTGAACTACCTGATGACTATAAAGAAGATGCTGGGTTGTTAAAATCAAAATGTAGCGATTATTACCAGGATACACAAAGAACAGAATTCGCTGTTCGTCATGATGATCGCATTTATCGAATCACGATTATATGTAGTGTTTTTGATGGCCTGAGTTTTGTGATTCGTCAAACTCCGGACAGAATTTTACCATTTTCCAAATTGCCTCTTGCTTCAGATTTACGTCGCTCAATTGAGCTTAAAGGAGCTACTGGCCTTTGCCTCATAGCTGGAGAAATGGGGTGCGGTAAAACAACAACTGCAGCTTCTGTGCTTCATCACAGAATAGAAACAACTGGTAGTTTAGGTGTCACA
>NZ_CP069803.1:0-119833 GCF_016894305.1 Citrobacter sp. B72 | reverse complement strand
TACTTCCTGCGCTTATGTTGCACAGAAGGAGTAAGCACGGAATCTCTTGTCTTTTTTCGCGCACGGGTTATACTCCCATACAGAAGCAACAACTTCTGCATGATTTGTTAAGGACCCCGTTAATCTCGCGATGCCGCCAAGTATCTAAGATTATCGGGGTTTTTGCTTTTCTGGGCTTAGTTAACTAACCTGCCAGAACCTGTCACCTTCTAAGGCGTGACAACCTAATAAATTCATTTATAACAATAAGTTCACCGACTTTATCACCACAACAATGCAGGATCAATTTTTAGGATCTCTCCAGCACCAGGATTAAGCTTCACTTCTGGAACGATGCGCTTCTGCGTCTCGTTTTAAGCTCTCGAAAAGCTCTAGTGGTACAAGATAAAACGCCGGCGCGCTACGATTCAGAATAGCAATAGCATCACCCTCTGCTGACTCGACAGTCCCTAACGGATCCCTTTTGAACTCCGTGATACCAGCGACTTTCGTGCAATGTATCGGATGTGCCATAACTCCTCCTGGTTTACAGATAGCACCTACGAATTATTGTATCGTAGCATACAATCAGACACTTAAAAGCATCATTAACTAATATTATGATCGCTGATCAAACTCAGTTAAGTGTAGTTTTACATGATATAGTACATCCACACACAGAATATACCTCTAAAATTCAAATAGATACGGCCATTAGCGGATGATGTCTAAAATCATTTCTTCAAAAAAAAATTCCAACTTGCTCCTCAGGTCTTAAACCTGATTTCCAACAGCAGGGAACCTATGACAATCAAGAATGGTAGCCTGCAGTATGTAGCAGTAAACCAAGCCTTTCTTAGGTTATTAAAACTCCCTTATGATTATCCTATTGTAGGTAAAACATTAGACCAACTTCCTACATCCTTAGCTTACCTTTCACAGCGAATACACAATCAGGAAGAACTTGTTATGGAGCATGAAGACCAGTTCTCTTCAATCGTTACGCATCCAATAGGTGAGAGCAACTCTATACATGCTTTGTACTTCGAGTCCCGGCCCTATTATGACGATGAAGGGATCTGTTCCGGTACTATGCTTCAGGTAAGACCTGTTGATATTTTTGGACCAGATAGCTTACTGTCGGGAGACGTTCCCAAATCGTTGGTATATAGGGTACCGTCCGAGATATTTACTAATGCTGAATGGGAAGTCATTTTTTTAATATCTCTTAAATACAGCAGGAAAATTATGTCTCGGATATTAGGGACTTCTTTAAAAGCGGTAGAACACAGAATCAGCAGATGTCTGCAGAAAACCGGGACCGCGTCAGGGGCCGAGCTAATAGAAGTTTGCAAGAAGAATAACTGGGATGCCTATATCCCCCCTCGATTTTTAAAGCCGAGATTTCGATTATTCAGAGCTGATCCTGATGCGTATCTAGTTGACTCATCACTAAGCAAACAGTAGTCTTCAACAGTCATAGTAAATCCTGTGACCGGGCGTGAGAACCCGTATCTACACGTGCACATAGACACGCATAGCGTGTTTTTTTGTGTACTGAACCAGCACATCTGTGTAATGGCGGTTCAGGTAGGGCAACCGTAAGGTTGGCCGGTACCGTGTAGGCCGGTTTCTCACCCCTGCCTGGGCTGCCACCAGAGCGTGAGAACTCCGTGGTAGCCGATATCATATCTACACGGGAGCTTCATCTACAATGCTCAAGAACTTATCAAAGAATTCTCAATCCCCCTTAGCAAATAAACTTGGCTTTCAATGCCTTGTAGCTGATGTGTTCTCTAAACAGAACGCCCTAATCCATACCACATATCACAACATGTTCAATGGGGTTTCTCCCCATTAAGGGAGATGCATTTTACGCGTAAATTTATTACGTACTGATTTGCCAGGGGACTTCACAATGATTAATGAGAACACTATTAACGCCCTGCATAGCGTTTTTCCTGAACTTTCCAAAAAACAGTTAGAAATTGTGACTCTGTATGCACACGGAAATACATATGAATCCATTGCTGACATTTGCAATATCTCTGTTGAAACGGTCCGATCACATCTTAAGCGAAGCACTAAGGCTCTGAACTTAAAAAGCAACGATGCAATGCGGGCAGTAATATTGTCACGCTCATATTTTTTTATGATTTCATTGATGATCACAAATTAATCAAAAAATGCACCCCTTAAGGGTGCATTTTTAAGACTTGGACTATTTACACTTTACTTTGGTTTACTGGGATAGAATTATACGCGCAGACCTTTAAGTATTGCCGCCAATTTTACTTGAGGGTCTACCCTACAAGAGCATTCTGAGCTATGAGACCCCCAATACAGCAGGCAAACTTAAGTGTTTGTTAGTAAGACTGTTAGTCGTCATGGTTGAGTATGTTCGTCCCCGTTGAACATTGAATTATCCCGTCATGGATCAATTCTGCGCGAAGCGTTCAAAAATGAATATTGAGACTGTATGTAACCAACAATGGTATCTTGCTCTCTATATTACGGGGGGCAAAAATCGCGAGAAATTATTCGGCTGGCTACACGACAGGAGAATTACTCCCTGGACGCCATTATCCTTAACGAAAATACGTCGTGCTGATGCACCGCATGTTTTCAGAAAAAGGGTATCTGCAGTTTTTCCTGGATATTTTTTCCTAAAAGCCAATTTTGATGTTCAAAAGATAGATACTATTAGGGCGCACTCAGCCTTCTGCGATTTTGTGAAGTTCGGTAGCCAAATCACCCCAGTGAACACAAGGGTGGTTGAAGCATTAATGAAAAAATATCCCGACCCTACCCATCACCCTGCAGCAAGGGATGAACTGGAAGTTGCATCAAATATTTGGCTTACAAAAAGTCAGTACAAACGCCTGACACAGCTAGAAAAAATGGAACACCCAATATCCAGGACAGCGATGTTGTTCGATATGATCACCCATGCTGATGCATGGGGGTTTTGAAATGTAATTTACCGTAGCCTCTTAAACTGGCCTTAACCAGTTATCACTCCATCCCTTTTAGTTTCCCCCGTCTATGGGGGCTTTTTTTTGCACCGTTTTCCGGCAATGACGTCTGGGCTGGTCCTACCCGATGAACAACCTCTGTTCCTTTAACCAGCCAGCACTCAGGCTTCCTTCATTCTGGCGGAATGAAGGTACAGACGTCATTGCCAGAAACCGGAACCTAAGAGAGACAAACCATGCAATCCACCCAGGAACAGGTCAGCCATCTCTTGTGGTGCATTCTCGTTGCCTTACGTACGGCAGTCGAAAACCATCACATAACCTCAGAGCGTGGCAAACGTAGATTCATCACTGAATGGTTAAGCGGAGCAAGAAGAATACCGACATTCAAAGGAATGGGAAGCGAGTTCATGACTATCCGGCAGTTACTCGAAACCGAAAAAAAACGCTCCATTGATGCCGTACTGACTACGCTCTGGACGAACTCTGTATCAACCGGGAACTGCGATCTTTTTCGATTCCGGGCAGTACTTAATTCACTTCTAGGACTTGGTTGGAAACACTGCCTCTGCCCCTGGCCTGAACAAGTTGTCACCGAAATCATGGAGCGCCAGCGCACTCGGAAGAATCACATCCTGCAGCTCACTCGTATGGAAGAAGCATTTACCGCAACAGGCTCAATGATTTCACCTGTCACATTTCAACTCCTGCTGAAAAAAAACGAGGACGAAGAAGTTGAAAAGTCTTTCTATCTCGATCGTTTCTCTGTTGTTCGAGGCCGGGACACTTCGTTGTCTAAAGCTACTTTACGCACTCTCTATATCGGACATAGTACCCTGCCGGAAACCGCATGGGGAGCATGGGGAGATCGAGAAAATGTCGGCAGCGGTAATCTCTGGCGGCCAGACCTTCACTGACCGATAACAAAAGGAACAAACCATGAAGTTTCGACCATTCACCCGGGACGTCAGCGTGCATAAAATTGCCCTGCCCCTGTTAATACCGTCACTGTTGAGCAGCTGCACGGGATTTCAAAACCGTAATGTCGCACCAGACACCCCTGCACTCGTGTTTGTAGACGGTCAGATCAGCGACAGCGCTGATATAATCAAACAAACACAACGACGGATAGCGCCTCCGGCCGCTACACCTGTTCCCGTACGACAGTCGGCAACTGCAGCGCAGTTATCGAAGACCTCGCCTTTACCTCAACCAACAATGCTGGCTTCCTCCACAAGTAAATCCAGCGCACCTGGTTCAGTCGCGAACCCATCACTGTCAACACTTACATTTATCGGCACACCGGGTCCCGTTGAAGTTCTGTCATTATCACCGGCGCGCAACCTCACACTCGAACAGTGGGTCAAACGTATCATTCCCACTGGCTGGGCACTCAACTACGAGAATGCACTGCGCCCTGTCCTGAATACCCGTATCGTCTCGGTATACACCAATGACCAGTGGACTAGGGTGCTCAACCGTTTGCTGGAAGAGCAATCAATCCAGGCGCAGGTGGACTGGAATCGTCATGCCGTCACACTGCAGCGAAAGGGTCAATCTGCTCAGTTAAAAACCTCTGCGTCGTCCACTGAAAACCGAACAACTCCTGCCCAGGCAGCCGGCGTACCGAAAAACCCATTCAGCGGCCCGGATTCAGCCCAACCAGTAGCGCAGGCAACTGTTAAATCTCCGGCCCCTGTAACGACAAAATCGGCGCAGACACCGGTAGCGGTGAAACCGCAGCCAGTCACAGGACAACCGATCGCACCTGTGATTCAGGGCAAAACCTGGACGGCACCGGCTGGTACAACTCTGCGGGAAATGCTGATGAAATGGGCACAGGACACCCGCTGTGAATCTGGCGCTTCACCACACTGGACGGTTATATGGCCTGTCGCCGTGACGGATTATCGGCTTGATGCTCCGCTGACATTCCGCGGTTCATTTGAAACCATGCTCGGCCAAATGTTCGACCTTTACCGTACCGCACAGAAACCGCTTTATGCAGAAGCTTCCCGCATGCAGTGCGTGGTATCAGTCACAGACACTCCGGCAGGTCGATGATGGGCTGGGTCATACTGGCCATCGGTATGATATTTTTCCTTATCGCCGGTGATATAGATTCCCAGCGCAATCAGAACAGTCGGACAGCTATACAAACACAGAGCGGCCAGTTTTATGCATCCCAGTTCCTGACCATCGCTAATCGTGTTAATGACTGGCGTTACAAGACAGGTCAGAAGGAGGCCGCCATTCCAACCGATCAACTGGGTCTTCCCTTCACGCCCGACAGCCGAATCCAGTACCGGTTACTTCAGAGCAGATTGTGGATCTGGATGCCGGAACAACCTGGGCTCGTTGATGCATTACGGGCACAGAGTCGCGGTTCGGCACTTATCGGCACCATGAGAAGTGGCCAGCTAATCTGGCTCTCCGGTCTTGCAACCGGACTCACGGCACCACAGGGCGTTTCTGAAGGCGCCGTGGTTTACCTCAACTAATCCGGATTTTCCCCATGAAGAAAACCCTTTTGCGGCGCCTGCTGATGGCGTCCTGCTTTGCCATGCTCGCAGGCTGTACCTTCTCTGAAATCAACAAAATGCAGACGAAGGCTCAATCTGATGCCACGGTAGCCCGCGCGCAGGCGCAGCTGCCACGAACCCAACACCAACAACCACTGACCTGGACGGACCGGCAGTGGATTAACCCCAGCCCCATTCCTGTCGCCGTACGGGAAAGAAACCGCCAGGCTCCGTCCTGTAACATAACTCAGGCAAAAAAGAACATTACGCTGCAGGAACTGGCACAACGCATCACAGCTTTGTGCGGCACACCAGTCATATTTACTCCTGATGCCATTGATATCAGCCAGAGTAGCGTCAGCACCGGCGTCACACGCCAGATGAGTGGCTCACTCCCCCCCCCTGATGACAGTGGGCGGACACCACTGGCAAGCCTGGGTGGCGTAACCTCTCCGGCAACAGGCGGAACCAGCCAGCCCCTGAATCTCACCGGATTGATGTGGCAGGGCGATCTGGGCGGGCTTCTGGATCTGATGGCCAGCCGTAGCGGTCTCTACTGGCGAATGGATAATGGCACCATCGTTTTCTACCTGATGGAAACCCGGACCTATTCGTTGGCCATGCTGAATACCAAAACGTCCAGCACGTCGAGCGTCAGTTCAGGAACGACCAGCAGTATGGGGGCCACCAGTGGCACGGATAACTCCGCATCCGGGGAATCCACCACCTCCCAGAGCACAACTACCGGTCAGGAATACGATCTGTATGCTGATCTGCGCAAAGCTGTTGAGTCCATGCTGACTCCAAATAAAGGCCGCTACTGGCTGTCCTCGTCCAGCTCATCACTGATTGTGACGGATACACCTTCAGTACAGGCTGCCGTGGCCCGTTACGTGAACGAGCAGAATCTCATCATGAACCGGCAGGTAGCGCTGAATGTTGAAGTACTGAGCGTCGGTAATTCACGAAATGAAGATTTCCGGATTGACTGGAATCTGGTCTACAAGTCACTGCATTCAGCTGGCGCAACGCTTAATAACGCTACCGGGGATCTCTCTGGCGGTATATCTGCCGGCGCATCCATTCTTGATACCGCTACCGGTAATGCCGCGAAGTTTGCTGGCTCCAGCCTGCTGCTAAAAGCACTGTCCGAACAGGGTGATGTCAGCGTCGTCACCTCTCAGTCCAGCACCGTGACAAACCTGACGCCCGTGCCTATCCAGATGGCAGATCAGACGGTTTATGTGGCACAGTCGGCTACAACAACCACCACTGATGTTGGCGCCACCACAACTCTGACTCCGGGGATGATCACTACCGGGTTCAACATGACCCTCCTGCCGTTAATTCAGGAAACAGGTAATGTTCAGCTGCAGGTGAACTTCAATCTGTCTGATCCACCTACTATTCGTAACTTCACGTCAAAAGACGGCAACTCCTATATAGAGATGCCATATACCAAACTGCGCTCCCTGAGCCAGAAGGCAAACCTCCGGGCCGGGCAGTCGCTGATCCTCACCGGCTTTGATCAGAACAATACCTCCGTCAATAAGTCCGGTACCTTCACGCCAGGGAATCCGCTCCTGGGTGGAAGTCAGTCAGGTAAAAACGAGCGAACCACTTTGGTCATAGTGATCACGCCGACGTTCCCGCAGAACTCCGGAGGCTGAAATGAATGATGAGGCTTACCTGTTTACAATCCGGGATGGAAAATCTCGCAGCCGTTACTGGCTGGCGGGAATGGACTGGGCACCAAAGGAAAGGCAGAAATTCCGGCTACCGTCATTTCAACTGAGAAAAGCACGGCCCGCCAGTACAGCAGGTATCGGTGTTAATGCTTCCAGTGAACGAATAAATGGACGGGACAGGCAGCAACAGGTAGTTGGGGGCGGCCGATTGCCAGCCCGTCATCGCCGGCATCAGCTTTACTCACTGGCGCTCGCTTTTTGTGCCAGTACACGAAACGGATATGGTATTTACCGACTGAATAGTACTGATTTCGTGTTTCTGGCCAGCATCAATGGTTTGCCTGCCGTCACCGCCGATAAAACGGGGGGCGCAGACAAAATGCAAACGCTGCTGACACTGTTCCTGAGCATGAATGAACCGCCGTCAGAAGGATGGAAGTGTCTGGCCACAGTGGACACCCCGCTTGAAGCCAACAGTCTCTTTACCGGACTCTCTGCGCGTAGACGACAGCAATGCCGTGTACATGTTGATGGACTGCAAAGACAACGCTGGTTTTTAGCCAGCGCGATATTGCTGATGGGTACATTTGGCATTACCTGGTGGCAGGCTGCCACACCACCAGAGGAGCCGACGCTCACCGCCGAGGAAATCCAGGCCAGGGCCCGCGCGATGTTTGCCACCCAGGTAAAACCTCAATCTCTGCCTCACCCCTGGGCACACGAAGTCACGGCTACGGATCTTCTCAACGATTGTCAGAGACGGACCGATCCGGCGAAGTATGTTCTGGAAAGCTGGAAGCTGACATCCGGAACCTGTTCACCTGATGGGATAACACTTCTGTACCAGATTATGCCGGGCGGTACAGTAGAGGGATTCCTGGCCCGCGCCCGGGAAGTTTTCGGTGTCACACCTGTATTCAATCTGAAAGAGGGGGGGCGGGAAGCCAGGGTTACACTGGCTCCCCCTGACAGCCCACTCAAAGATGAAGCCGTGCCGAGCAGCTCAACGCAGTTCATCCGTATCCTCTCCTGGTTCCAGCGACAGCAGGTCATGCTCAACATCACTGATGTAGCTGCACCTCCAGTCCTGCCAGGGGCGAACGGAGAGCCGCCTCCCGTGCAGGACTGGCAGGAATACGTGTTTAGTTTCTCCGCTCCCCTCCCCTCCATCATGTTATTCGACGGTCTGGATGAAACTGGTATCCGACTAACCCGAATCTCTTTCGAGCTGAATGGCAGTGCGTTCAGCTATACCACTGAAGGTAAAATTTATGCGTCAGCAAAGTAACTTTCTGCGACAGGCGACACTCTGGCTCCTGCTGCCAGTATTCAGTCCATTACCTGTTCAGGCCTCTCAGTCAACTAACCAGCAGGTATCACAACCAGCCGAAGTGACAAAAGGTCAGCTTGAGCAACTGCATATCCGAAACATCATCCTCCAGGCAGAAGTGCAGGGGGCGCAACTTCAGCGCCAGCTGGAGGAAAACCAAGCCGGTGCCGGTACCGTCGCCCCTTCCCTTCCTGGAGCTATCGTCGGTGAGACTTCACTGCCCGGCCAACCTGCACGCACAGTTCCCGCAAATAATCGTCCTGTCGTGCTGGAAATCAACGGTCGCGACCAAAAACTCCGCGCCACACTACAACTACCATCAGGACAGTCACTGGTTGTATCGCCGGGGAGCCGTATTCCTGGTCTGGAGAGCACTGTCAGGAGTATTACGCTTGCCGGTGTCACACTCAGCGATGGCACTCTGCTTGCTTTCGGAGACTAACCATGAACGCTATTACTGCAGAATCCCTCCTGCTGTTTGATGACGGAGAAAAGAAAGAAATCCTTATCGACACCAACCAGCGAGGCGACCCAGGTGTACAGGCCGCGCTGATGGATTTAATGAATAAGCATCCAGGGATCAAACATCGTTTTGTTACTCTCTCGGACTTACGTGAGGCGAAAAAAAACCAGGCTGCTCAACCTCAGGCCAGCGATAAGGCTGGTTTGACGCTGGCAGATCTGGGTGGCGACAGCAGCCACAGTGAGCAACGGATCCTGAACTATTTCTCAGTGGCCAGAAAGCTCGGCTCCTCAGATATTCACTTCCTGATTTCAGACTCGCTCTTCCAGGTCAAAATGCGGGTTCACGGCTATTTACATGTGGTGGATGAACGTCAGAGAGAGGAAGGAATGTCCCTCTGTGCCACCTGTATTCTCTCTATGTCGGATGTGTCAGAAACCAGTTTCTACCCACACCGTGAGCAGGATGCACGACTCTCTCCAGCCATGATGCGGAAAATAGGCCTGTTTGGTGCCCGCTACAGCCACCGTCCAACTGGCGATGGTCTGATTGCGGTAATGCGCCTTATCCCGGATGACGGCAATAACGTACCTGACTTTCTACAACTGGGGTATTTGCCCGAACAAATCAAGCTACTGATACGCATGATTGACCGCCCTGAAGGGAAAATCATTCTCTCGGGACCTACCGGTTCTGGTAAGTCCACTACGCTGCGTACCGCCTGTCGGGTATACCTCGATACCAACCCCGGGCAACACCTTCTGACCATTGAAGATCCGCTTGAGGGACAGGTCGTGGGTGCTGTTCAGACCCCGATCATCTGCGACAAATCTGATGAAGAAGCAGTACATATCGCCTGGGGAAAAGCCATCTCGTCAGCTTTGCGACTGGACCCTGACTCAATCATGATGCAGGAAATGCGCGACCTTATCTCGATGCTGGCCACCATTTATGCCGCCCAGACCGGACACCTGGTGATGACTACGCTACACACAAACTCTGCACTCGGTATCCCGGAACGCATGGTTACGCTCGGCATTAACGAAAATCTGCTGTGTGATGCCCAGTTATTGATTGGACTTATCAGCCAGCGCCTGGTGCCCACGCTATGTCCTGAATGTCGTATATCCTGGCAGGATAAGGTCGCCAGCCTGACTCTCGAGGAAAAGGACTGGCTGGAGAAATACTGCAACATTGAAGGTATCTGTTCGACCGATAAGCTCTATTTCCACAACCCAGAGGGATGTGAAGCATGTACACAAGTGGTGGAGATAAACGGTCAGGTTCGCGGTAAAGTCGGTCAGGGGATCAGGGGGCGTACCGTCATTGCCGAGGTTATCGAGACCAATAACCGTCTTTTTAAGCTGCTGAAAACAGACGGCAAAGTCGCGGCGCGCCAATACTGGATAAATCACATGCAGGGGATCAGCCGTGTCCGGCACGTCCTGCATAAAATCAACGAAGGACTGGTCGACCCGCTGATGGCCAACCGTATCATTCCGCTCGATGAAGATGAACGTCTGGAGGTGGATGATGCGTGAAATGCACGTCCTGAAACGACTCCGATATACCCTGGTTCGCAAGACGTTCAGCGGTCGATACCGTGTTCAGTTCTATGATGCCCTGCGATTTCTGATTGAAAACCAGCAACAACTTAAGCCTTCACTGGAGAAAATGCGCAATGCTTGGACAAACTTCGGCCAGAACTGGCATCCCTACGTTGAGCTGACGGATGACTGTGTTGATGCCTTAAGGGAAAACAGCGGGGAAAAAACGCTGGAGCGTACGCTCTCCCGATGGCTACCGGCCGCAGAAGCGTCCGTCATAAGCGCAGGCATACGCAGTGAGTCACTACCACGCGCGCTAAGATACGCCTGTGCTCTGACCAGCGCCGGTAAGCGTATTCGTGCTGCAGTATGGCAGATGGCCATCTATCCGATCGGCTTTGCCATCATGATGGCCAGCACCATTTATGTGCTGAATACTGAGTTACTTCCCACGTTGACAGAAATCAGCCCGCCAGAGAACTGGACCGGTGCACTCGGCTTTCTTTATGGTATCTCGCTGTATTTCAGTGAATATGGCGTAATAACTGCCATCGCTACTATCGCATCAACTATCTGGACTATCTGGTCACTCCCCCGCTGGCACCGCCCCGACAAACTTCGCCGTGCATTCGACGGTCTGATGCCATGGTCGGTTTATAAGGATATTCAGGGTGCAACTTTCCTGTTGAACATCGGTGCACTACTGCAGTCCGGTGTCAAAACTAAAGACGCGCTGGAGATTCTGCAGGAAACGGCATCCCCCTGGCTTGCTGTGCGTATCGAAGCAATTACCGAACACGTTCGTGAAGGTAAACATTTCGGGCTGGCCCTGAAAGATTGCGGTTATGACTTTCCGTCGCAGGAAGCTGCCAACTTTCTCTCCCTTCTACAGGGGGACGGCGATGATGAAATCATAATTAACTACGGCCAGCGCTGGCTTGAACAAACTCTGGAGCGAGTAGCAAAACGTGCAGTCGTTATCCGCGGTCTCATGTTCCTGGCAATGATCCTGATGCTTTTGCTTCTGGTCCTTGTCGTTATGGATATCAATGCCCTTAACAGCTCGTCGGGCGCTTTTTAAACGAGGAAAAATCATGCAATTTAATTCCGAATCAACTTCTCAGACATACAAACCGGTTAAGACAGTGTTGCACCATCGAGGCTGGGGGTTTCTGGAACAGGGGAGTATTGCCCTGATCGTCCTGGTCGTCATCGGCCTTGTGCTGGCGGGATACTTCGCCCTCAAAAATAACGTCAACGTGGGTAAGGAATCATCGAATATTCAATCTCTCATCACCAGTACACAAAACCTGCTGAAAGGGGGAGATGGTTACACATTCACTTCCGGAGCCAAAATGATGGGCGCGCTTATCCAGATGAAAGTCCAGCCTAAAAGTATGACTGTACGGGGTACAGCCTCTTCAGGGACTGCCACACTTTACAATGGATGGGGTGGTGCAGTGACACTGTCACCTGTAACCGTGTCTGGATTCTCAAACGGATTCTCATTGACCTACGAAATGGTTCCTCAGGATGCCTGCGTCTCGCTCGCCACACAGCTCAGCCGAGCCAAAATTGCTGATGCCATTACCGTCAACTCCACGGCACACAGTGATGGAATCGTGACAACCGAAGAAGCCAGCGCACAATGCACAGCTGACAATGGGAGTACCGGTACTAACAAGCTGATCTTCACGCTTAACAGCTAAGGAGACGATATGCGGAGGGAACGCATTCTCTCCTGCTACCTGGCAATGATGCTGCTCATTTTTTCCCTTTCCCCAGGTCCATTGATGGCCAGTTCGAACTCCCCTCCTGATACGTTTGATGCCTGCTTTAATAGTGCCGGTGCCCGATACCAGATAGAGCCACTGCTGCTTAAGGCAATGGCCAAAGGGGAGTCCTGGCTCCGACCATGGGTCACAAACACTAACAGGGATAAAAAGGGCAATCCGGTCAGCACGGACTATGGGTTGATGCAGATAAATTCAACCCATGTGCCAAAGCTCATCCGAATGGGCATCATCCAGAGTGCAGAAGACCTGCTGAAACGACCCTGTCTGAATATTCAGATCGGGGCGTGGATACTGGCCAGCCACTTTCAGGTATGTGGTGTGACATGGAATTGCCTCGGGTCTTACAACGCTGGATTTCGTAAGGACAGGCACGAAACTCGCGAACAGTATGCCAACCGTATCTGGGGGTTCTATCTGGAACTGAAAGGCCTTCGAGTCTGTCGGCAGGAGAAAGGAAAGCGAATATGCGAACCATCATAGTCACCAGCCTGGCAACAGCATGGAGCCTGCCGTTACTGCTGGGTTTTGCGCTAATTGGCAGATGCCTGATGTGGAGAGTACTCGACTTTCTGGAAGATACCACTGCTCATAGTAAGGAGCGGAACTCGCTTCTAACTGCTGGGATTTGGCTTTTCGCCACGTTCAGTATGATCGCTGCCCTGTCACCGACTCCAATTGCCGATCGGGCTGCTGCCATCATGATGATGGGCTTCCTGCTTCAGTCCGGTATCACCGACGCAGTCAGTGGATATTTGCCACGTACTTTCACAGCACGTCTGTTACTTGGAGGACTTATTTGGGGAGTAACAAAAGACGTTTCGATTGCAGGTGTATATACGCAATTGGTGGAAATCGCTGTGGTGGGCGGCCTGATGACGTTGCTGAGTATCCTGATAAACCGGGGCGATCAGCGTCTTGGTCGGGGAGATTTATGGCTGATAACAGGTCTGACGGCCTGGATGGGGGGGAAAGATGCAGCACTGGCCACTCTGTTTGGTGCTGCAGCCTTTATGCTCTGGCTGCTAACCTGGCATTTGTCCGGAAAAAAAGAGGGGCCCCTTGGCCCCTGGTTGTGTCTTAGCGGGAGTCTCTTCCAGTTATCCAATCTGTATCAACCTGTATGGATATCAATCTTATGAAAAAGCACGATCGTGGCTGGGCGAATCTTGATGTTGCTCTGGCGCTCATAGTTGTGATGGCAATGACCGTCTTTGGACTCACTAAATACAAAGACTGGCAGCAGGAGAAAAACTGGCAGGTTGAAGCCTCCCATATCAGTACATACGCAGCTGCTGCACGGGGATACGTCGGTCGTAACTACGCCACTTTGTTAAGCGCAACCAGTACCACCGCGCCGACAGTGATAACTACGGCCATGCTTAAAAACACGGGTTTCCTGCCGTCCGGTTTCACCGAAACAAACAGTCAGGGTCAGCGTTTGAACACTTATCTGGTCAGGAATGGGCAAAACACGGAGTTACTACAGGGCATGGTAGTATCCAGCGGTGGCAGTGTATACCCGGACAAGGCATTGAGGCTGATATCAAGGGATATCAAAACCGGTTTCGGGGGCTACATTGATGATGGTAAAACCGCCACAGGTGCCCTGCGTTCTTGGAAAATCCTGCTGAGCAGTTACGGTGCCACCTCTGGTAATGGACATATTGCAGTACTCCTCTCAACAGATGAGCTGTCTGGTGCGCAGGAGGACAACGACAGGCTGTACCGTTTTCAGGTAAATGGGCGTCCCGATCTGAATAAAATGCACACTGCTATCGACATGGGTGGTAACAACCTGAACAGTGTCGGCACCATTAATGGCCAGACTGGAACATTTAGCGGAAACGTCAGTGGGTCAAACGGTATTTTTACCAGTAATGTCAGCGGTGCAAACGGTAGTTTCACCCAAAACATTACAGCCGGAGCACAGGTAAAAGGAGCAACGGTCCGTGCCGACAGCGACATTAGCGCCGGACGCAATATTACGGCAACTAACGAGGTTTCTGGTGCCACAGTCAAAGCAACAGGCAACTTGTCAGCAGGTGGGGTTTTGCAGTTGGATCGGATCAATGTTGCAGGCATCGCTTGTTACCCGAATGGGCAGATAAGCCGCGATGCCAATGGCGGCGTACTTTCCTGTCAATCCGGTGCCTGGCGTTCCCCCTCTCCATCTGATGGTATTTACACCTCTCTCGGAGCGTTTAAAGGCTTTTTTAGTAGCAGCAACACAACTGGAAAGCAGTTTAAAATATATGCCTGGGGAGGCAATCCCCCCCCCAAAAAAATCAACTTTGGTAACTCAGATAACTGTGCCAATACGTTTTCACTGACAGCTACAGTTGGCGGCCTTACTGTTGCACACTCAATCGATGGTAACTCTCAGTGGCAGAAATCTGGAAGTTTTTCATTTGATGTTCCTGATGGCCAATCGTTCTCGATTACATCAAATGGAATGATGGCTTATGGGTGCGATTACGGCAGTTTTAATGTGTTTCGTTTCCAGTAACCCATATCATATGTTGCGTTTAAAAACAGCAGGAGAACCTGCGTACAACGTATTTTCTGGTACATCCGAACGTACTACGCTGTTTGCCGCTATAACGCTGTTATTGCCAATTGTAACGCCCGGTAAAACGACGACGCCTGCTCCTAGCCATACCTTATGGCCAATACTGATTGGAGCCTGAGTAACGCCACTACATCTCAATTCAGGCGAAGTTTCATGGCTGGCTGTCGTCAGTGTGACATTCGGTCCAATCAGGGTATTGTCGCCTATCGAAATTGACGCATGATCGAGGAAGACACATCCAGTGTTGATGTAGACACCTTGACCGATCGTTATGCGACCATATTCATAAAAAAATGGGGGGGTTACTGCGCTTTCGCCAGTTATGACAACCCCTGATTTTTTGAGCAACTTGTTGCGTGATTTTCTTCGAAGATTTGTTGTGTTGAAGAGGTTTCTGGCAGTCGGTACTTTCAACCTGTTTCTTAATGTACTGAAGAGATACGTAAGCATTATTAGCGGCTTCCTTTGCTTGTGCTTGAGGATTTATCCAAGTTTATCATTCAGTTAATTTTTAGCACACCACGCTATTGCGCGCATACACGTTCCACCCGTAACACCACCTCCAGTAACAAGTTGCCAGGCATTATCTGATGGTGATGGCATTGAGGAATCTGGGGCGTTCCACCCGTTACCACCTGTCCAGTTTGAGAGAACCCAGCCACCCGAAATCAATTGTTTTCCGGCAGGACAGTAGGCTTTTGAGTAGACGTATTTGCCACAAGCATCATTTCCTTGAATCATTTCAAATGCTGATACCTTGCCGCTGGACGTCCACGCACCGGATTGACAGTCACACTGACTCTGTTGAGTTCATGTTTATGAGCAGCTAATTATGAAGCTGCATTTCCCTGTTAAATCCGTTCGGTTAGTGCCTGGGTGAAAGACATATTCATCATAGTAGCCGCATGTAACCACTCGGTTTGCATCTACGGCAGCAACTTGACCGGCGAAGTAATTTGGTTTCCATCCATGTGGATTTTCGCTATTGCTGACACTCCAGGTGCATTGGTTTTGGCTAAAACCTGTGGGCAGCGGAATCTGTTGCCCGTTGCCGATTAAACCCGTTAAAACTGTACTCCCTATGTTCCTGCGCCAGACACCGGATTGACAGTTTCCTCAACCGGCTTTGACTATGTAGTTAAACGCAACGTTCTTAGGGCGTACTTCACTACCATTTGAGTAGTAATGATCCATACCGTTATGATGGCCTTCGAGCCTACCACCAGTATTAAGGATCATATTACTTTGGTCTTTTTGGTAACTGAGAATAGCTCGTCCATTGTCGAGGCCGCGCCCATTATCCCAACCACGTATAAATGTGCCGCGTAGATCGGGTAATACACATCCAGGATAAACAATAGCCAGTTTAGGGTTAGAACCGCATGAAAAGCTCTGCCCTGCCATTAAAAAGAAACCTGGTGGGGGTGTTGTGGAAGGCCACGGAATAGGGCTACCAACAGGGTAGCTGTCAGATCCGCCCCACACGCCGGATTGACAGTTAGAAACAGTTGATCATAACAGCACCGCCTAATGTATTAGTTTGCCAGAGGTACTTACCTTCACCATCCGGCCCGGCTACTGGGTAGATCTGCGATCCACCACCTTGTCCGTAATGCCCTAAAGCACAATATCTGGCCCATGTAATATTGTTGACACCAACTGGAGAAGCGACAGAAAAAAAACCGATTTTCAAACCACTATTCCACACGCCGGATTGACAGATTAATTAATTCAGTCTGACTGCAAAACATCTAACGTTATCTATAGTGCAAGTTTGGTTATCTTCTGTACAAGCATCAGATCCAGTGGCGACCCAACCTTGTGCCGTTAACCCGCTCGAATTCAAGGAAGTCTGGCAAATATCGCCGTAGTTATTCCCTGAATTTACTGACCATGTGTAACGCTGTATTTTTTTTTCCCCAGAATTAGCCCAGGCACCGGATTGACAGAATTATTGCATTTTTCTCTTAAGGCTTTATTTTCTTCACCTTTTTAGGAGTAATGATGTCTTCCGTTGCGCGTATTAGAAAAATGCCCCTCAGTCGTGGCCTCGATAAATATTACGAATCAGTATCTGTTCATAAAAAGGGCCACCTTCAGGAGTTTTACCGAACCAACGTCATTAAGCGCCACCCACTGGCCAGCAGGAATATGGACGAAATCACCACGGTTGATATTGCCGCCTACCGTGATGAAAGACTGACCCAGCGCAACCCCAGGACGGGGAACCCTATCACCGGTAATACAGTAAGACTTGAGCTGGCGCTATTGTCATCACTTTTCGGTATTGCACGTGTGGAATGGGGAACCTGCCGTAGCAATCCGGTCGAATTAGTGCGTAAACCAAAAGTATCAAAAGGTCGTGATCGCCGCCTGACATCCACTGAAGAGCGCAGACTGTCCCGGTATTTCCGCGAGCGAAACTTAATGCTGTATATAATCTTTCATCTCGCGCTGGAGACGGCCATGCGTCAGGGTGAAATCCTTAACCTGAAATGGGAATATATTGACCTGCAGCATGGTGTCGCACACCTGCCAGACACCAAGAATGGGTCATCGCGTGACGTCCCCCTCTCACGTAAGGCACGCAATCTGCTTCAGATGATGCCGGCCCTGCTCAAAGGTAAAGTATTTTCATATACGTCATCCGGTTTCAAAAGCGCCTGGCGGCTCGCCCTCAAGGCCCTCACTATCGAAAATCTGCATTTTCATGATCTTCGGCACGAGGCCATCAGTCGCTTTTTCGAGCTCGGTACATTGAACGTTATGGAGGTCGCTGCCATTTCGGGTCATCGGTCGATGAATATGCTTAAACGCTACACCCATTTGAGAGCTTACCAACTAGTCAGCAAGCTGGACGCGCGACGGCGCCAGACTCAAAAGATTGCCCCCTACTTCGTACCTTATCCCGCACTGGTAGAACAGGATTGCGGAAGTACTGGTGACATAAGAGTGATGATATGCGACTTCGAAAACTTGATGGTGTCGGCGCCGACCCGCGAACTTGCCCTGACCCGCGCCAGCGAACTGCTACTACGCACTCTGGCACTTGCTGCCCAGCGCGGCGAACGAGTCCCTGCACCAGGGGAACTCCCTATCAAGACAAATGACCACATCATGATTTGTCCGCTTAACCCCGACCAGGCTCTCTCGGCCCGGGCGTAACCTTTATCCTGGAGGGACTGTGTATCTGATTATCCTTTCAGCAGTACCGCTGACATTACTGCTGTATTGCCCGGTAATGACAGTCGTTAGTGCCGTGACGCCCTGGACAGGGTTTCGCACGGCCTCGGTTCGTCATCGAAAGAAGCATTACACTACCCTGCACCTTTCGACATTTGACCGGGTTGGTCATCTTAATCTTCATCGTGCAGCGCGCTTTCACCGTAGTTTTCTTGCCACGTTGCAACTGGCGTTACAAAGGGACAGCGCCCCCGTGTACTTCACATCCCATTTGATGCGCCCGGCACACATGAAAAGCATGACCCTCCTGATGGGAAAAATGGACGATACACACCGCTGGCGCTGGACCACAGTATCGATTCCTCCTGCCGTCAGGAACGGGATACGGCTACAAACACTGGTACAGGAATGGCGCTGGATTACCGTACCGGAAACCGGCGTGCTTGTGCTCATTCGACCGCGCCGGAGAACGAGTTAAAACGACAATACACAAACGCAATTAAAACGCACACGCAAACGCAGTCGATCTACAAGATCGAATTAACTCGTTATACATGCGCGTCACGATTAATTATTCTTTAACTCACTGAACCGCAAGATGTAATTTTACTTAAGGGGGCCACGTGGCAAACAGTCTTACCGCAATTTTCACCTCGCTTCTGGCGCTCCCCGACCTTGATCGGAACAGGATTGCAGAACTGCTTCAACGCAATGAAAAGAAGCCTATGCAGACCACGTCACTCCGAATGAGGCCCGGCACCCGCCAGCTGATTGATGAGTTATCCGGCAAGATTGGGATATCTCAATCGGAGCTACTGAATCTGGTTATAGAAGGTTCTCTGCGAGATATTTTCCTGCCGTTCAGCAATACCGCGCTTAGTATCATCGATCGCTTTGAGGTGCTAATGCAGGCACATGAGCTTGACCCGACTGATATCGCAGAGTTGCTTTCGTCATGGAATGTTCGGGTGAGCGTACTGCAGGACAGGGAACGAACGATGGACTATCTGTCCACTCCGCTCCTGCAGGCGCTCGCTCAGTGGTTTTTCGTTTCACCGGACTGGTTGTTAGGCAGGAATGTTCCAACGGTCGACACCACCCTGGCTCGACATCAATGGCCACAAACGGAAGATGCCTTACGGAAGATAATAATTCCTTCAGATGAGAATAATAATGACAGCGTTATTTTCTGGACAACCGAACATACAGGTGAGGATGAATATCAGGAACAAACCGGCATATTAATTAAGAAGAAAATTTCTTCATCACTGCTGACATATTTCCCGGTGTTATCCATTATTCCGCTCGTTCTGAATAAAGAGCAAAAATACTGGAAAGAACGCCTCCTCATGGAACATGCCGCAACAGGCACTCTGCGCACCGTCACGGTCAGCAAGGGACTATCCACAGCGCTTGAACAAGGAATAACGCTACCTGCACTTATATTCAAACAGCTTTAAACCACGCAGAAATATTGAATTAAAAAAGAAAAAGAAATTTTTGATGCTGCCGCATCAAGACCTTCTTTTGCTCAAAATCCAGACTTGATTACAGGAAATTTAATGATGAAAAAGACTTACATTGCAAAAACACTGATTTCTTCCGCCATCATGATGGCTTTTCATGCAGGTGCAGCAACCTCCTACATGGAAGCCCGCAGCGATGCCATGGGGGGCACCGGCGTGGCCTCTGCACACTACGGCACTGCTGCCTTATCCAACCCGGCACTCCTGACGAAGTTTGGCGCGAATGATGACTTCAGTCTGGTGCTGCCGTCCGTGGGTGTCCAGGTGGCAGACCCCGATAAGGCCATAGATACTGCCGATGACGTGAAAGATCTGTGGAACAATTTTGACAATGCTGTCGACAGCCAAAGCGGTGTTAGCGAAAGCGCTGCCGCGTTACGCAATAAGCTGGAAGATTTGAAAGATGTGAAGGCAAACGGGCAGGTCGGGGCATCTGTTATTGCCACCACCCCGAATAAAGTACTCCCATTTGCTGTTGTCGTGAAATCCTGGGGCACCGTTTCCGTAAATGGCACGGTCAGCGACCACGATCTGCAGTATCTCGACAAAATCGCAAGCGGGGCCATACCGGCGGATGCGGTAGACAAAGATGCACTAACGTCCCGAGCCTATGGTCGGGCGGCCGTCATCACCGACGTAGGTGTGGCTATGGCGCATGAATTTGAAACGGCAGGACACAGCTGGTCACTAGGCATTACACCCAAGTATCAGCGAATCGATCTTTTCAATTACAGCGCAACGGTAAACGACTTCGACAAAAATGACGTGAACTCAGACGATTACCACAACACCAAAACCGGATTTAACGCCGACATCGGTCTGGCCACAAACCTCGGAGATAACTGGATGCTAGGTCTGGCGGTACAGAACATCATTGCCCGCAGTGTTGACACTAAAGAAGTGAACGGCGAGAAAGAAACGTTCAAAGTGAAACCTCAAGCCACTGCTGGCGTCGCCTGGAGCAACAACGTCCTGACTACCGCACTCGATGTGGATCTGACCGAAGCCAGCCGTTTTGAGCGAGATGACAAACGCCAGTTCGCCAGTGTAGGGGCTGAGTTGAACGCCTGGAGCTGGATGCAGGTTCGTGCTGGTTATCGCCAGAACATGGTCTCCAGCGAGGGTAACGCCTTCACCGCAGGTCTGGGCTTCTCACCGTTTGATGTAGTACACCTGGACCTTACCGGTATAGCCGGAACTGATCGTACCTACGGCGCGGTTGCGCAGTTGCAGTTCACGTTCTGATAATCATAGGGAAGCCCGCAATGGGCTTCCTCTGCCGTTTACTTCCGATCAATATCTCAACCGTCTGCAAAACTCCGTATCCCTGAATCTTCTGGCTTTAACCTCAGTCGCCCTCCCGGCAAGGTAACTACTATGAACTACTTAATTCTTCCCGGCGTGCTGGCTATCTCTCTTCTTGCCGGCTGCCAGCCCTGGATTCCGCCATCGACGCCTCCAGCTTCTGTTTCTCCTGACCGCTACGGCGCAGCATCATCCGTCGCCGTTGCCCGTCACACGCAATATCAGATGTGGAATAACGGTCTTTGGTCCGGTTCGAAAATTGTACCATCGTCCATGGAAATCATACGTACCAACAGTGCTGACGTTTCCTTCGACTGGGAAGGTGATGCTGTGGAGTTGCTGGCTGAACTGGCGCGTGCACGCGGCCTGCAGTTCAACTACAGCGGCGTGCGTCTGCCCTTACCCGTAACGCTACACGTTCGGGGTATGACGTTCAGCAACGTGCTGCGCGTGATTGAAGCGCAGACAGCATGGCGAGCTACCCTGAATCAGTATCCAGGACTGCTGCAGCTCAATTTCATGCAACCGGAGACAAGTAAGAAATGAAATATTTTCTCTTATTACTTTTCCCTGCGCTGCTCCTGACCGGTTGTGCCACCGAGCGTCCTGCGCCAACAACTGATGCGAGTGTTCCTCCACCGGATATGCAGGCCTGGCTCAATCCGGAGCGACAAAGACCAGACAGTATTTCCGAAACTCGCTGGCAGATGCTTACTGATGCCGGCAGAACACTGGGATTTCGGGGGGGTAAATCTCAGCGTGCGTGGGAGTTGACCCAGGCGCTAAATGCCCGCGAGTCCACCCTCAATGCCCTTTACGATTTCCGGCCGCTTATCAGCCCTGAGGGCTGGCTGCCGCCGGTTATCGATGAAGCGCAGGACGTTGCACACATCACTCCTAATCAAATCCGCACCGCCTCAAAGGTTTGGACCATTATCCGACCGGAGAGATTTGTCAGTAACCCGCCCAGTTGGCGCAGTTGGTTACTTCGCGGGCTGGCCACCACGGCAACCCCGGGCACAGAAGGACTGGTCGTGCCGGAAGACAGCTCTCAGAGAAAGGTATGGGAAGACGCGCTGAAAAAAGGCTGGCAGGAAGGTCGCGCAAATGCCGACCTGACCCTTGAAGCCAGTATGAATCAGCTCACCCGTGATTATCGGGGCATGATGCTTTACTCCCTGCTCTGGCGTCGGGGCATGATTTCCCGACCGGAAGTTACCGAACAACAACAGACTGTAACCGGCAGTGGCCAGAAACTCGTTACTGGCGATCGCGTACGCCGACTCAAATCACATGCGTCGTTTGAACTCCAGAAGTCCCGCTGGCGCCCGTCTGTTACCATTCAGTAAGGAGTTTTCTAGTGAACACATCTCTTATCCCAGATAAGTTCGGGATTTTTCCATTCAGTGGAGCCTTCACCGCCGACGAGTTCAGGGCATTTTTTGCCTGGTGCTCAGCACAGGCTGTAAGTGACGTGGACCTGGTCGGTGGCTCTCCAGTTTCTGTTAGTCGTTATGGTCGGCGTGAGAGAGTCTCCGACACCGTACTGCCGAATACCATGCTCGGCAATATGCTTGATGACCTGCTGGGACCAGAAGTGCGCCCTAGAGTGCAGGGAGGTAAACCGTCGGACAGAGCCATCCAGATCGACGGAGACATGCACGGGCGTCATGGCCTGAAGCGGGGTGAACGCGTGCGACTGCGCGCACACATTATTCAGGGAACCTCTGCCCGGGAAGAAAAGGCATTATCCGTCACTCTGCGCGTTATCCCACATATCATTCCCGACTTTCTGAAGATGGGTATAGAGCCTGTACTGGCAGCCTCCATGTTGCCAAAAACAGGGCTGGGTCTCATCTGCGGCGAAACAGGTTCCGGAAAATCAACGCTTCAGGCGGCGTTGTATCGACACTGTCAGAACACTCAACCTGACCGCAAGATAGTGACCTACGAAGATCCGGTTGAGTACATTCTTGGCCGTCCCGATGACCTTCTGCCACCACATCAGGCTCAGGTAGGCCGTGACGTGGCAAGTTTTGCCGATGGGCTTCGCTCCGCCATGCGCCGTAACCCGGAGGTCATCGGTATCGGGGAGATCCGCGATACTGAAACAGCAGAAGCCGCTGTTCAGGCCGGGGAAAGCGGGCACATGACTATCGGGACTCTGCACTCTAAGTCGCCAGGTGAAACCCTGAACCGATTACTTGGTTTGTTCCCGCCTCAAATTCGAGATGCGCGTGCGTGGGAGCTGCTTGGTATGTTGCGTTTCATCGCAGTCCAGGTACTTGTCAAAACGACTGACGGCAAACGTCGTGCCCTTCGGGAATACATCGTATTCGACGATGACTTACGCGATGCGCTTCAGAATATTCCTTCAGAAAAGTGGCCGGCGCACATCGACACCATTCTAAGGATGGAAAAGCGGCGTATTGTCGATCAAGTGCGGGAAGGTTTCGTAACAGGGGACATAGACAGAGATGAAGCAGCGCTCTATCTGTCAGGTAAGGAACTCACGCAATGAAACGAGAAGGATTCTGGCGTTATGCCACTCCGCCGGTCAGCTTTTTTGGTATTCCGCTGCCGTTCCTGCTGCTGTATCTGATCTGGTTTCGCTGGCCATCCATGAACACGCTGTATATCTGTTCCGCCATTCTGGGATTCTTTGTTGCACTGAATTTCTTTGGCTGGAGTGTACGTGCCATCTGCCTGCGCGTGATTAGTACCTTCAGGGGAAAGATTGCCTCCGGTCGCCCCTGGTGGTACCGACACTTCATCGAAACGCCGCGAGACTGGACCGGTCTCTGAGCCCAGTCTGACACGCCAGTTCTCCACAGCGCTTACGCGCTTCCCCCTCTATATCTTCCAGGATTGTGACCATGCAAAAAAGTCACCGTATATGGCTTGCCGTACCTCACGAAGAGAAGGACGACGCCATCAATGCCCATCCGCGTTTGGATAATGGCCAGAAAGCACTTGAATGGGACAATGAACACCGGCTCTGGTATGCCCGACCAGGTGCCGACCTGAACAAGTTCGAACGATGGATGCCCCGACCACACGAACTGTCGATGAATGCAGAAGACCCGGTAACAGAGTTTGCACAAAAACTCGAAGAAGCAGGGCTGATGGTTAAAGGGCTGCCCGTGATGGATGGCAGCCTTCAGCGTGTACCGACGAAACAGGACAGGAAGGGTTCCAAAAGCGGAGCTTACAAAGCATACCTGGACGGGCGCCCTGCCGGATGGTATCGCGATTATCGCAGCGCCGACGCTAAACCAACGCAGTGGGTGTTTTCAGGTGGTGGCGAGATGGACCCGCTTGCGCGCCTACATCTCCGTGCTCATGCCCAGCAAACCCGTGAAGACAATGCACGTGCTCTTGAGCTGCAGTATAACCGTCAGGCGGAATATGCAGCCCGATACGTTGACCGGTACCCGCAGGCTACAACAAACACCTATCTGACCCGCAAGGGAGTAGAGGCCGCTCCGGGTATAAGAATCAACGAAAAACAAGAGCTTGTTATCCCCTTCAGCAACGCGCATGGCGACATTCGTTCTTACCAGCGTATTCCACTTACCGGTGGGAAAGACGCCCGGATCCTTAAAGACAGTGAGAAAACAGGTAACTGGTTTGCTCTCGGGACCCCGCAGAACGGCAAGCCGCTGTTGTTTGCTGAAGGATATGCCACAGCAGCCTCCATACATGAGGCATCAGGCCTGCCGGTACTGATGACTATTGATGCGGGAAACATGATTGCCGTTGGTCAGAACGCCCGTGCCGTCTGGCCAGACAGTCAATTTATCTTCTGCGCTGACAACGACCATCAATTAAAAAACCCGCAGACTGGTGAGCCAGAGAATAAGGGCATCCTAAGTGCCACCAAGGCCGCCGAACTGACGAACGGAGAGGTAATAGCACCAGCATTTACACCGACGGAGCTTGAACAAAACCTTACTGACTTCAACGATTTAATCCTCAGCAGAGGAAAAGACCTCGCCAGGCATCTCATCAATGTTCAGCTTCACGCTATGGGGATAGAAACCCCATTCAACACAAACTCACAAACCCGTAACGCCTTTGTAGAGGGCGGTCTCGTCTTCACCCCTGTTCAGGAAACTGCTATGGATAATCATGAATCTCCGGATATCGCACATATATCCGATAATGACATCGCCCGTGAACATACCGTCAGTGAGTTGGCCGAGGCCACTGCAGCAGAAAAACCAGCGACGGAGGCACCAGTGCAGCCTCCAGAAAACCAGGCGTCACATAAAGCCGGGCGTGAAACGATAACTTTGTTTCATGGTTCACCTGCAGCCTTCAGTGCCATTGATTCTGAAAAAATAGGATTAGGTCAAAACCTCGTGGGGAGAGGTTTTTATACTGATACGTCTGTTTTAGGCGTGCACTATGTAATGGAGGAAATAAATCATAAGGACTATCACGTATATGAATTAGAGATCCCTTCTGAGTCTGTTGTTTTAGACCGTTGGGATAATTCCACATTAACAGAAGAACTGCGGGCACGAATCAGAGAAGCTGGAAATTCGGGGCATCAGCAACTCAATGAAAACGAGAGCATTTCTCGCTCCGAGCTTGGAAATAAACTCGCTGACAGCAAGGCGATAGATGACACCTTTCTTAACTTCGCCAGCAGCCCTCAGGGGATGAGCATTCTGAAAGAAGCAGGAATTGATGCATTAAAAGACAATAGTTATGTCGCTATTATCAATACGGATTTAATTGATAATATTCGTTTGCGCTCAGCAGGTGGAAATATAAAAGCAGAAATGACGCAATATATAGACAAGGCATTAAGTAACGTTGCTCAGGATGCATCAAGATTGTCAAATATATTGCAAAAGGAACAGAATCTTTCAATACATTATGAAGCCATCCGTTCTGAACTAATAAATCTTACAGTGGCTCAAAACCGGCCCGAAGAAGCTGAAAGGTTGACAGCTCTACTTACACATACATTCGTTAAAACTATTGATAGTCCCCCTGATAGAAAAACAAATATTACCCCCTTAAACCGACTATATGCGGAGGCAATAAGAAGCCTTGACCTGAATCACGATGATAGCGCTGCGCAACTGGGTCGCATTATTGATAGTGCTGTTGTAAACATAAACCCTGACCAGAAATTCGTTGCTGAACCCAATAAACCAGAGCCGGCAATTCCTGCCAACGAACAGAATCCCGCGCCGACTGAGCCGGAACAACCTCAACCTGCAGATGTACGCGATGAGCCATCCCCCATGCCCCCAATAGAATCTGACGTTTTAATTCCTGATACGCAGAGCAACCCGGATGGGACGCTCGTGACATCTCCCGATGATATCGGTCAGAGTAGCCAGAGCGTCGCCGAAGCAGGATCGTATGCACCGTTACCTGACCTGGATGATTATGCAGACATACGCGCGCAAATGGACGACCCACAGTTTGGTGAATGGATGCACAGTCAGTCTGACGACTTACCCCATAAGCCTGCACAGGAACAATTTACAGCCCAGGAACTGCAGGAAACGGATGAACAGGCTGTAAAACCTGAGGCTGCATTGCATGATAAAAACGCTGAGCCCACGGCGCCGGTCTCGTCTGAATTACCAATCCCTCCACAGTCCCCCGGAGCACCATTAACCGGGAAAAAACAGGAACAGGCACAGACAGCCAACGCAGATGCAGACATGCCAGAACTGAATCCAAACCCGACGAAAACTGCAGAGAATGAGGTGAATGAAGCGGATGGGCTTGTCTATGGGCCGCGAAGACCGGAACCGCTGCAGCGGGAAGATCTGGATAAAATCATCAAAGCCTTGTCAACAGAAGAGCAGCGCGACAACACGGTGCTCTACCGCCTCGACGGAGAAGATGCCTTTCGCGATCTCGGCAACCGCCTCGAAATGTGTAACGGTGCAAGTCAGGACAAACGAAGGGTACTCGCCGCGCTGGCGGTTGCATCCCGCTTTTACGGCGGCGTGGTGGAGCTAACCGGCAGTATGGAGTTTAAAGAGCAGGCTATGCGGCTCATTATCGAAAATGACCTCGATATCCGCATGAAGTTGCCTGCACAGCGCGCTCAACTTGAGGCACTTCGGCAACAGATGGGGACGACCAGTGATTCAATCACAACGCATATACCTACGCCAGATCTGAATCGGCAGACACCATCACCTGATGCCGCACCACCACAGTCATCGGCAACAGCCGCACCCGAAGCTGCTTCCTCTAACGCGCCAGACACACCAACACCCCCTGCATCACCGAACCCGGTATCACAGGCACAAGAACCCGGCGCGCCTCAGCCGGCGTTTTCATCCTCTACTGAGGCTATTACTGAGGCTGTCGCGTCAAAGGCTGCCGACAGTATCCGGGTCCCGGAAATGCCCGCTGAACCAGCGCCCTCCGCACTGAAGCCAGGGCAAAGCATCACGGCGGTATTGAAAAACTTTGGCGAGGCGACCTACGAAAATAAAGAGAAAAAGGGTGGGAGCTTCTTTATCGAGCTACAGAACCGTGGAGGGAGTCATACCTACTGGGGACAGGATTTAAGAAAACTTATCGAAAACCACAAAACCGGTGATGTGGTTACACTGACGCTTAACTCCCGTGACAGCTGGCATGTACCAGGAGAGGAAAATGAACGCGTAAAGAATAACTGGTCATTGACATCCGCCTCGACGGGCCTTGCCGTGGCACACGATCGGCCAGAGCAGGGGCAACCCCTGCAAGTTTTTCCGGTCGATACGTTTGGCCGTCTCACTCAGCAAATCCGTCAGGCCTGGCCCGAGTACACCACAGACCTGAAGTTGCCACCTCGCCTGGAAGAACGTCAGTTTTATCTGGGTGAAGACAGGCACCCGGTGAAGTCACCGGTAGCTGCAGCAAGCATTTTGCCACCATCCACAGACGCCCCAGACAGGTTGATACCCGTTATGGCCTCCATGGACACACAGTCAAACCAGTTAGACCTGCTGCTTGTACAGTCAGCGGGGGAACACCTACAGGGTATGGTGCGACTGGATGGCACACTGTATCCGGCACTTGCCACACCAACTACCGACAATAGTCAGTTGGTTATCAATGCCATCACCGACGACGGCCCCCGCTTTGCGGGTTACGGGCAGGCGGTGAATTTCGAACCCGACGGCACCACCCGTGCCGCTCCCCAGCTGATGAAGTTCCACCTGAAAGGTCGGGAAGAAGATACACCACTTCCTGCCCGACTCTACACACCGGAAAAACAGGCAGACACCCTGTTCCAGCGTCTGGGTTTTGAACAGACCTGGAAACAATGGGATGACGCACGAAAGCCGGAGGGCAGACAGGAAAAGGCGCTTCATCAGGAACACTCCCACAGCCCCGGCCGCTAAGCCGATAAGGAGAGAGAATGCGATATCACATGCTTAAAGCCGGACTCCTGTCCGGCTTCATGCTTTTTTCTACCACCGCTACGGCGGCGACCTGCCGAGCAGGAAGTGCCGCTGAAGCGGGTAGTCAGGCTGGTTATGAGCGAGCCAGGGCGGCCGCAACAGCCTGGGAACAGCGCGAAAGCAATGTCTCATCCTCCCTGCAGTCCTGTCTGTCCCGTATCAAGAGCGTCAAAGTGAGCCTGCCGCAATTCCCCGGGCTCGATGACATCATTTCTCAACTGGAAAATAAGGTCTGCGAAGCTGCCCTTGATAAGGTCAACGAACAGATTCCAGACAACATCGATCCCTGGAAAAACTTCAACTCCTGAAACCTATGACAAAACTGACTCAACCGGCCCCCCCTGCAAAGGGGCGGGCCACCTCCCCTGCGGAGGATCCGCTGAACGACGCCGTGAAAATGATGATCACGGCAGAAAAACGCCAGAAAATGGCACCGGAGCTTATGAAAAGTAATCTCCGACTGGGGACTGGCCTGCTTATCAGCATAATCCTCAACGCCGGTTTAACCTGGGCTCTGATACAACAGCCACGAGATTACTTTGCCACCGACAGCGGACGCCTGGTTCGCCTGGCTCCCACATCCGAACCGGCATGGAGCCAGGACGATGCAATCGCCTTTGGCAGCAAGGCGCTGATGCGGGCCTTTAACCTGGACTTCGTTCACTATCGTGAGCAGGTATCTTCTACGGCCTCGCTATTCTCTGAAGAAGGGCACGCCAGTTACATCCAGGCGCTCACTAACTCCAATATCTATGATGCCCTGAAGCGTGAACGTATGAACCTTACCGGCTCCGTTGGGGCTAGTGTCGTCATCCGGCGTGGACGCTTGTCTGATGGAACCTGGTTCTGGACTATGCAATATCCGGTACGTCTGCGTCTGGTTGGTCAGACAACCAGCAAGCCCGAACAACCTTTTGTTTTCGAAATCACCATCCAGCGCGTAGATCCACGACAGAAACCTGTCGGGATGGAAATCCGCCAGATGATCTCACGCAACGCCCCCCGCAACCTCTGAGGCTCCCGCCATGAAACTTCGTTATCTCATGACCGCGCTACTGCTGTGTGGTCCGGCTCTCGCAGTCGCTGCTGACAATACTGGCTGGCAGAACGCCAGGACACCTGGCGCAACAAGTGCAGCTCCAGCCCAGCAAGGTGCTGAACCACATACAACGGACGTACCCGCAACCCGGATTAGTGGGGAGTTACCGGCACCAGGACAAAGCTCACCGCTGGTAGACGAAGCGGCAAGCATGGACTCGCCTCTGTCAGCGGATGAGATACGCGAACTGCGTCTGCGACTGACAGACAACGAGCGGTCGGTAAATGCTCCAATGATAAGCGTGGTTCCGCGCATCAGTTCGTTAACCCTTAATCTTTCACCAGGAGCCAGTATCCCGTTGGTACGTACGGCCATGAACAACCAGAGCGTCGTTACCCTGACAGACATCAGTGGTGCGCCGTGGCCACAGTCGGATCCGCCAATTAATGCCAGTCCGAAAAATTTTGATGTGAAGTTCAATGCTGGTAGCAACATGCTGACTATCACCCCACTGCGTCCGTGGGCGGCAGGGAACATATCCGTCTATCTTAAAGGACTCGATGTACCGGTCATGATTAACGTGACAAGTGGTGAGACAGACACCCGTACAGCCAGCCAGGAGATCGACAGCCGACTGGATTTACGCGTCCCACGCCTGGGTCCCGGCACCATGGCCCCAGGCGCGCCAGTCGATAAAATCGCACTCCATAGTGCCACTTTGCAGGCCTTTCTGGATGGCACTCCACCAGAAGATGCCCACCGCCTCAAATTCCAGGGCAACGTTCCTGACACTGTTATATGGCAAAGCGGTGATGATCTGATGGTCCGTTCCCGGGCAATGCTTCGCGATGAGTTTGAACAGACACTCTCTTCAGCGGACGGCACACATCTCTGGAAACTCCCCCTCACCCCGTTACTGACCTTCTCAGTGAACGGGAAATCCGTTCACGTCACGCCGGAGCTTCAGTAATGAGCGCAGAACAGGATGCCGGAAATAACGGCAAAAAACTTATTTCAATAATCGGATTTGGAGCCCTGGTTTTACTAACTGCCGGTTACTGGTTAGTGTCATGGCTGGCACATGACCCTTCAGGAAAGGATTCTGCCGTCAATCTTAACGGCACTGCCTCAAGTGCCGTAACCACCACAACAGAAAGCCCGCGATACCGTGAGCTACTGAAAGCCTCAAACGACTTAGGTGCGCAAGAAGCCGCACGGACTGATTCATCTTTTATCGCCAGCCTCCCGGTAGGCCTTGAAGTCACGGACCCCCCGCCTGATAAGCCGCCGGTAACAAAGCCGGCATCACAAGATCCGCCATCTCCACAGTCGGGAAAATCGTCACGACGCACGGAAAACACGGCAGGAGAAGAGCAGGCAAACGAGAAGCGCCAGGCTCAACTCCAGAAACTGCTCACGAGAATCAGTGCCGCGCAGGCGGGCGGTGACGCACCGGTTCTGGCCACTGCACTGGCCAGCGTTACGCGGACTTCACCAGAGTCTGGTGCTGGCCGCCAGGCAGAATCCACAGCTAAAACAGAAAGCGCACAGGTCTTCATCCCTGCACTCACTCGTGCGTCCGGTTATATGGAGACTGCCGTGGATTCGGATAACCCCAACTCAGAGGTGGTTGCGGTCATACCTGCAGGGCCGCTGGCTGGCGCCAGACTCCATAGCCCTTCAGTAAAACTTGCCGGAAATGGACTCGATATCAAATTCACCAGTATGAGCTGGAAAGGAATGGAACTGAACGTAAAAGCAAGCGCACAGAGCGAGAAAAACCTGATGTCTTCAATAGCTTCCGATGTCAACCATCGATGGGGGACACACATCGTTCTACCAGCTGTATTAGGTGGTCTTGGAGATCTGGGGGGGCTGTACAAGGATGCTAATACTCAAGTCATGCAGTCCAGCGTCGGAACAGTCACCGGACGCGTAGGGAAACCTGACGGCAGCACAGTAGCTGGCGTAATGGTCGGTGGCACAGCACAGACAGGTGCGGAAGTCATCAAACAGGAGATGGCCCGCGAGCCGTTCCGCCAGGTAACAGTTAAGCAGAAAGAGGTTATCTCCATTCTCTTCGTTGAATCAGTAACTTCAGACGACATTATCAGTAATAAGAAGGCCGCACTCTCCGCTGCCAGTACATCAGCACCAACACCTGTTGCAGCAGAGCAGCAAACTGAATCCCGCCTGCAGGAAGCTATAGCGCGCCGCCAGGCTGAAATCCGTCGTCAATATGGCGACACCGTACCCGTGAGGAACAATGATGAATCAGCAAATTGACATACCTGAAGAAGATACGCTGGAAAACGAGGATGATTTTGGCGCGCCAGACCCCCGTCAGAAACCACCTTTATGGAAACGGGAGCTGCTGTTTGGCTATTCTCTACCGTGGCTTCTCGGGATAACTCTTCTGGCAGTGGCCAGCCTCTGGTATCTGTTCGGTCCGTCACTGTCATTTACAAATAACACACCGTCTGAAAGCAGCTTCAGTGAGGTTGAAAGTACGCTCGACGGTGCACCGCAAAATGCAGTTGAGACTATCCAGCACACGAGGGCTTCGATCCCCGTAGCGCAGCCAGCGACACAAATTGCACCTCCGATGCTCCAGGGCGATACGGCGAGCATGATGACGGATATTCGTGACGAGCTGAACGACCGTGATCGAAAGATAAATGACTCTATGACGTCACTGAAAGACAGCGTCACCCGTCTGTCTGATGCTATCAAGAGGGATGAGGCATACGCGGTAGAAACGCGTGCCCAGCTTAATGACCTGATACAAAAGCTGGCAGTACTGGAAGCCCGGGCAAGCGTCACTGATACCTCAAAACCCGCTTCCAGGTCCCAAAAACGGCAGGTAGCCAGTGCTATTTCAGGCATGAAAATCATGTCACTGGAGTCGGGAATGGCCTGGATTAAATGGCAGGGCAGTACCTGGTCCGTCCGGGAGGGGGATACGCTGGGTAAAGTCACTATTCGTCAGATTGATCCCGCCACACGCTCTGTGGTGACAACAGGAGGAACCCTGCGCTAATGGCACTGGATGCCATTACGCTAATAGAGAACCTGGCTTCGGGCATCTTCACCGCTGGACTGGATTTACTGTTCAGTTGGTCTGAGATGATTGGTTTTTTTGGCCTCATCGCCCTACTGGTCCGGCAACGTTCCAGTCGTGGTCCCTTATCCCCGGGCAGGTTCGCTATTGGCCTTTTTTCCTGCGCCGCACTGGTATCCCTTCCCTCCATAATTAATGCCAGTGGTGCTCAGCTTGGTTTTGGCGCTACATCCTTTGATGCAATCGCTTATGTGCAGCCCGCCACCTACGGCGTTGCTGCAGGGGCCGCTAACGCCGTGCTTTCCCTGGTTCGGCTCGCAGGTGTGGGATTTGTCTATGCAGCACTAGATATGTTTCGACGTTCAGAACTTGAAGGGCATACCGCGCTCAGTTCAAGCGAAAGCATTCGTGCCGCGACCGTAAAACTGATGGCCGGAACCGCGATGGTCTTTTCACCTCAGCTCATCGATGCCGCGCTCGCCACCTTCGGACTCGCTTTTTAACACCATTCGTTTTTTTATAACCCAAGGAGACACCATGTCACTTTTCCGTGCTATTTCCGCGCGTATTTATGCCGTTGTTATTTTCTGTCAGCTGACCATGATGAAGTGCCGTGAGCGAATGATTCAGGGGTTGTGTGCCCTGGCCACGTTCCTGTTACCCGGCATGGCCTTCGCCGAAGGCGATCTTGCTGACATGCTTAGCAGCGCCGCTGCCGGTGCTAAAAGTGGTAAAACTTCTGGCCTGGAAATTGCCCAGGCGATCGGAGTATTCATCTTCATCGGTTCCCTGCTGGCTTTCAAAAAAGTTGGTACCAACCCGCAGATCACCGTGGGCCGCTGCTGTGCAGGTCTGGCTATTGGCGGTCTGCTGGCCGTTGTCCCTGAAGTTATGAGTCGTACCCAGAAACAGCTTGGTACCAGCTCCGTCAATATCAGCTAAGCACAGGAAAGGGTCGGTGTTTACCGACCCTTTCAGGAGAAAACGATGAGTAATAAGAAAAAGACACCTGACCTTCGGTGGCTACATTCACTTCCAGTACCTGATGTTGTCCATACCACAGCCCCCCAGCTTCCTGCCCCTGTGAGCGTTTCAGGGGGACGCTGCTATTGCTGCGGTGCTGATATGAAACATCTGTTTATGTTACCGGAATCCCTGCCCTTAACCCGACTTGCGGAAGAAGCACATGATGCAAAGGCCAGACTCGTCAGAGCGAAAGATACGCTGGCTCAGCTGGCGTCCCGCCCCACGCCACAGGTACCGGCTGAATACGAAAAACATACTCGTGCACTGAAAGCCGCACAAACCGGGATGCAGCACGCATCACTTGCAGCCCGCCGCCTTGCCCTGCGCCAGATTCCCACCGCGCTTCTGACCGATACCGGTTTACTGTCTGATACTGAATATGCTGAGTTCGAACGGCTCACGCAGCCGTTTAATCTCTGTTTTATCTGCCACGCCTGGCATGCCCTCAACGGGTTTGCTGCTGCTCAGGGGGTAATGGTCTGGTTACCGGATCTGCATCCACGTAATGTCGTCGCCCTGAACCGAAAAGCGCTGCAGGCCGTCTTCAGCAACATTCCTTACAAAATTCGGGAGGGTCGCCGGGTGCTGTCGGAATTGACCCGGCATCGATTGCCTCTGGAAGAACGTTTCGGAGGGTGGCGGCCTGCTGATTATGCCGATGCGCTTAAACGCTTCCCGCCAGTCATTCGCGATGACATGCGACAGAAAATGAATGGAGTGGCGTTGATCCTTACACCGGATTCAGTAACGGACAGTGACGTGCTGTCAGAAATCCCGCAGAAAAAAATAGTATCGGCGCTGCCCACTGGCACCACTGTCACACAAAACTGAAGCGCACCTCGTCACACAGATGCGCCATCGAGCCCATCAATACACGCCATCCTGGTGGAGTCTTCACTGCTATGAATATCAACCGCCTTGTCTTCGCCATTGAAGACGTTATGAACACCTTTTCCCGTTTCACCATCTCTGCTGACTTTGTCGACTATTGCGACATTCGCACTGTGATCGGACTGGACAAACACGACCTGGAACTCAGACCCTGGCTGGAAGCACCTTATATTGGCGTAACCCATCATGGTTATTACCTCTCTGTATTTGAAATTTCCGGGGCATTGCGTGAACTATCAGAAACCGCCTCAGCCGACCATCCGGATGCGTTTGAAGGAATGATCGCGCACCTCACATCCACACTCAGTACGACCTGGAAAAATACCGGCCATAAGTTGGCCTTCATTTTTGAACGAGATCCGGAAAAAGGGCGTGACGAAGTCAGCACCATGATCGCCCCACAAAAACGCTCAATTCAGCACATCGGCATCCAGTTGGATGACCTGCTCAATGAAAAGGTAAACGTAATTTCACCTTGGCTTGTCCGTGAGCGATGCTGGCTTGCCGTCTGGAGTTCACCGACACTGGTGAGCCATCAGGAAAGAGCAGATTTCAATACCACCGTTCGGGCTATCCAGGATAAAGCGCCGGTCGCGCGCTTTGGACAGGAGCCCTGGCGCTGGCAAATGTCTGGTCTGAAGATCAGGCATGACAGCTTTATCTCTACTCTTGAAAAAGCACTCGTACGCGGCGGAGACGGCTTACTTGTCCGCCTGCTAGACGTGCCTGAGTTCTGTAACGAAATCAGACGTGAAACAGCACGTAACAGCACATCGGCAGCATGGCGCCCGGCACTGCCGGGGAAAGCCGCACCCTCGGGTACGCTTCAGGATGATGACGCCACGGCTCTGCTTGCTCCCTTCCTGAATTTTCAGGTTTTTGGTTGTACACCAAAAACTGAAGGTAATCTTGTGTTTGCAGAGGGACTATGGCATGGCATGGTAGCCATAACTCTGCCTCCTCAGAACCCCAGCCCCTTCAATGAACTGGTTAAACTGGTTCCACGTGCCGTTCCCTGGCGTATTCGGATCGATATAATGCCGGGTGGGATGAAGGCGCTGGGCTGGAAAAAGAATATTTCATCATTTGGACAATTTATTCCCTCCATTCGTCCTCTTTACGACGCTTTTACGCAGTTGGCTGAAACGGATGAACGAGATCCAGTTTGTGTGATGACCATTGTGGCTTCCACCTGGGGGCGTACCCGTGAAATATGCACCCGTAATCAGATGCTGCTTGAATCAGCTATGCAGGGATGGGGAGTCTGTAACACGACCACAACCTTCGGTGATCCACGTCGGGGATGGGTAAACAGCATGCTGGCAGCGTCAGCAGGTTCAGGCCCCGTCCCGCTTTATCCGCCACTATCCCATGCGCTTTCTATGCTGCCCTTCAACCGACCAGGTTCCGTCTGGCGCGGGGAAGGTAATTTGATGCTGCACACTGAAGACGGCTGCGCCTGGGAAGTTGGGCTGGGTTCTTCACGACAGAACAAGCACACCGAACTTGCACCAGGTGACTCAGGTCTTGGTAAGTCGGTACTGATTAATACCCTGACGGAAATACAGGTATCTTCCGCCCAAGTTTCACTTCCCTATGTGGCGCATATCGATAAAGGGTTCAGCGCTATGGGGTTCATCCAGCTGATTCGTGACAGTCTGCCGGAGGAGCGAAAGGACGAAGCCGTCGGTATTATTCTCAGCAACGACCCGTCTAAGTCGCGCAATGTTTTCGATATCCTGTACGGTGCCCATAAGCCAGTAACGCCGGAGAAGCAATTTATCGCGTCCATGTTGATGGCCTTCTGTATAGAACCGGATAAAGGGACGCCTCCTAACCCGACCGATACCCGGCAGATAGTGAACCGCCTGATTGATCTGGCGTTCGACATGCGCAGCGGTATTGAGCCAAACATGTTCCGGTCAAACGTAGAGCCAGAAGTGGATGAGGCACTGGAGTCATCCGGGTTGAGAGATGAGCACGATCAGGAATGGTGGACTGCGACGCCATGGTATGAAGTACGTGATCTCCTCCATGAGCGCGGGCAGTTATCCGCGGCTCAACGGGCGCACTATCAGGCAGTACCCGAACTCGCTGATATGCCAGCGCTACTACGCAGTGAGGCAATTCAGGAGAGTTTTGGCAGAGTACAGCGTGACGGTTCACAGGAGCCACTGCTGGAATACATTGAGCGTTGCATGATTCAGGCTCGTCAGGACTATCCGATGATGGCCAGTCGGACTCGTTTCGCGCTGAACCCGAACACACGCATTATTGCCGTAGACTTAAACAACGTCGCCGGCGATAAGACTCCGGCAGGCAGACTGAAAACCGGCATAATGTTCCTCTTTGCTGGCCACATAACAGCTGGTGATTTTACGCTTCCTCAGTATCAGGAAGAGATAGTGAAAACGGTGCCGGAAGCCTATCTCCCGGGCATTATGCGGCGTATCAACCAACTCGACAGCGAAATGAAAACCAAAATCTACGACGAGTTACACAACGTCAAGGGCATTGATTTCATCTTCGAAGCGCTGGACACGCAGGACAGGGAACAGCGTAAGTTTGGCATCCGCACGGTGTTAAGTACCCAGTTCCTTACCGACTACCCGAAAAGCCTGCTCGATTCTGCCAACACCCTCTGGCTGCTGCGCTACCGCCAGGAAGACATCCCTCTTTTACGGGACAGTTTTAAGATCCCCGAACACAATCTCCATGCTTTCCTGCGTATGCCAGCCGGTCCTGCTGCAGACGGTAGTGGAGTACCGATGCTGTGTATGATGCGCACGACCCAGGGCACGCTGGCGCGGATTGTCCGGTTTACGCTCGGACCGCTGGAGCTGTGGTCGCTTAACTCAGACAAAAAAGACGGTGCGCTACGCAAAAATCTCTCCGCGACGATCGGCACTGCCCGTGCCCGTCAGTTGCTGGCAGATAAGTTCCCACGTGGGTCTGCAAAAAAACTCATTGAGTACAGAGAGCGTAACAGTGGCGTCCGTGGTGATAAGGGTGTCATCGAACTGATGGCGGACGAAATGATTAACGAACTGGGGTATGACCTGTGATGTGTTCCATCCACCTGACGCCACGCTGCCGTCGCCCGGCAAAGGGACAGGTCAGACTTTCACGCCTGATGATCGATGTTGACGGCGTGGAGTTTGTTCTACCATCTCGTCACTTTCGTACAGACAGTGCAGTGAACTCTCGTGCTGTATACGCTACTGATCGTCGGGCTCCACAAGAAGCCTGTGGCGTTCTTCTTACGATCAAAGATCGTCCTCGCCAGTTGGTTACTACGGCCATATGGCAGGTAAAAGAGCCAGGCGAACAGGTGCGAGAATCGCGTCATGTGGTCCAGTGGCTGTTACCTGAGGATATAAGGACGGTGTTAAGTGATGATACCTGGTTATGGCCGGAGGGGGCAGAGACCCCACAACTCAGCCCAGGAGACTGGCCGGTACTGGATATTACCCCTTCAACTCACTCACGGATCGCTCGTCGTGGGTTGACTATCATAGACACCCGCAGCCGGGAAGGACGTATCAGCAGACGCTTTCAGACCTTCCCTCTGGTAGCCCTCGCCCCCGACCCACAGTCAGCTCGCCTTCCCAACGTATTTACCCCGCTCAACTAAATGGAGAATTTCATGATACAACGCCATCTCCCCGCGCTGGCGCTTGCCATCGCGTCCAGCCTTCCCACAGTTGCCAGTGCTTTAACAGTCAACGTGAACTCCAGTGTTCCGATAACTACTCAGGTTCTGCCTGAGATGGCCACCATCCAGGCAACGCTGGTCGAAATACTACAGATGCAGCAGGCCACCGGTACAGCAATCACACAGAATGCTGACAAGCTCGGTGCGCTGATTAATCAGGATGGACAGGCCACCCGTCAGCAAATGATTTTCAATAATGAAACCCAGCGGCTGGAAGAAGCTCGACAGAGTTTTTCGGTACCGGATTCGGTCTGCAGTGATTCAGCCTCCGGCGTTGCTGCACAAAGTAAAAGTGCGTCAGGTAGTACTGCATCAAAACTCTCTTCCGGCAAAGGCGTTTCCAGCTCAGCGGTGCGTAAGAGGATTTCCACTGCATCAGAAGAGCAGGCCCGCGACGCTTATGACGGTGCGAACGTGCATGCAGCGTACTGCACAGCAGCAGAATATGAGCGTTTTGGTGGGACGGGGATCTGCCCAGCCGTCAGCAAAATGCCCGGTGGTGACAGCCAAGTACGCTCGATCTATGGTGGAGCAGGACCGGAAGGGACGGCACCAGCACTGTCCTGGACACAGGAACAGACCGACGCCGCAATGGCCTACATGAAAAACACATCGCGCCCTTCGGCCGGTCGCACGCCCGGTAAAGGTGAAGTCAACACCGTAACCGGACGGACGTATGTAGGATTGCTCAACGAGTACAACGGTATCACCGATGCCGCCTCTGAACCTCAGCTCTCGCTGATTGCCGACAGTAAGCCTAGTGAAACCACCCGTGATGCCCTGAAAGAAGCACTGCAGTCCCCTTCCGCAGCGCAGTATTTTGATGATGTGGCTTCACCGGAGGCGAAAGCGAAAGGCTACATGAGCCAGCGAGAATTTGAATCCTTTGAGGCCGGACGTCGATATGCCAATACAGCCTATCTCTCTGACCTGCAGCAAATGAACGGAGATAACCTTATGCGCGAACTCATCCGAACCACGGCGCAGATGAACTGGCAACTTAATGACATTAAAGAGTTGATACGCAAAGGGAACGTTATCGACGGCCAGTTGCTCGCTGCCTTTGCCCGTCAGTCCTATGCCCCACGACTAAAACAACTCGAATCAGCCATGAACCAGGGAGCGGCCAAATGACATCTGAAAAAATAGTCTCACGAAAAAAAAGCCTCACCGGGCGTATCACCATCGGATTGCTTAGCATCTTTCTACCTGTGCAGGAAACGAAGTGGTTTCTACGATCAGCTCAACACATGACATCACGCAATCTGGAGCGAATGCGTGATGCCTTTCCTGAGCTTAACACCGACGACAAACTGCCTGCTTCTCCTGATTGGGAAAAAGCCGTTGAGGAATCCGGCTGTACTACCGAACAGCTGGATAAGGGGTATGTTAGCCAGCGCCGGCGCTGGCGATTTCTGTTCTGGCTTATGATTATACTCGTTCCGCTTGCACCACTGACAACATTCATCATCGGTGGGAGTATCACTGCACACCAGATCAGCACCTGTGTGGTGCTGTTTTCCGGCGCTGGCGTGGCGTGGTCAAAAGCGCTAATCGTAACCTATCGACTGTGGCAGTTACGCAACCGGCGTGTGAGTCTTGCTGAAGGAGGCACCTTTCAGCATTTCAGGACGGAAACACATGCCTTACGAGATTCCATTCTCGGAAAATAACGGCCCTCTTCTGCCCCAACCGCCATCCCGGCATTCATGTTTTATCCGGAGTTACCGTGAAAAATCTCATTCGTGCGCTTTGTGCAGGGCTGCTTATACCTGCTATCCCGGCACGCGCCGGTGTCACTTACGATGATATAGTCTCTGCTGCGACCAATGCCCAGGACCTTTCCCGACAGGCTCTGGTCACTATCTTCGGCGACGTGGTGCTAGACCCTCTCGCCGCCGGTAATACCACGATGATCGGGAATCTGTTTGCTCTCTTTAACGGAATTATTGCCGTCCTTGCCGTCGTCTGGTTTGTAATTATTGGCTTAAAGTACATCAACAAAACGGGGCATCAGGGCAAGGTATTCAGTGGAGATCGCGATATCACCAGTACGCTGAGTACAGTCTCAGGATTCTTGATGATTATTCCGACAGCCAATGGCTGGAGTATGTCACAACTCATCATCCTCTGGGGCGCATCGATTATGGGGGTAGGTTCTGCCAACCTGATGGTGTCCAAAGCAGCAAGTGATATTGCCAGCGGCTACTCCCTGACTGTGCAGCCCACACAGGCCTCAACCCGTACTTCTGCACGTGGCATTTTTGAGATGCAGCTGTGTAAATACGCCATCAATACAGCACTAGACGATTACAGCAGCACTGCCAATTCCACCACAGCAAAAATGATGGAGATATCCAGTTCGTCTGGAGGGAATTATACCTACCGGGTCACTAATGGCAGTGGAGTGTGTGGCACAGCAACAATTCCGGAACAACAGAAATCAGGCTCCTCGTCTGGCTCTGGGAGCTTCTTTAATCCCTTCAGTAATAGCGACACACGTGAAGTCGTGGACGCACAAAACAAAGCGATGGAAGCAATGATTCAGGATATGGATAGCGCTGCCAGCGAGTTTGTTACAGGATTTATGAATAAGCGAACGACCGGAAACGGCACACTCCCGGATATAGAAACCCGCATTCAACGCGCTGCCAGCAACTATGAACAAACAGTACAGCGTGCGCTGCCGGCACAGAGTGAGCAAAATGGCATTCAGGATGCTGTCAGGAATTACCTCGATACATACGGCTGGGCGGCTCTCGGCGCTTGGTATCAAACTTTCGCAACGGCCAACCAACGCCTAACTGAAGTTGCCAGTCGCGCGCCGGCGACCAGTGGGATGTCCTCTTTAGGGGAAATTGGCAGCGGTGATCTTTTCAGCGCGTTAATGAGTGCCTATCGAACTCAGTTGCAAAACTCCAGTTATGTTCCTCCTGCAGGCACAACAACATCGAAAAATGAGTTAAACGCATCAGAGGGTAATGATCCAAATAGCATACTCATGAACTCCATTTCCCCATTTTTCGTAAGTTTAACAAGCAATATTGCAACAAATTATAGTGGAACTGGTACTACAACAGGACAAGTAAACCCTTTAGTTAAGATGAAAAATGTTGGGGATTACACTCTTGTTGCAGCTGAAGGTACTTTGACAGCTTACACCATCCTACGTGCTGTGGTTGCAGGGGGGGAATCATCGCTTCTTGGAAAAGTTGTCAATATGACAGGTGCAATTAGTGCTGTAGATAAAGGGCTTGATGCCATTTCCCCAGCAGTTTACTTCTTGTTATTACTTATGTTTAGCGCTGGATTTACACTTTCAATTTACTTGCCATTTATTCCGTTTATCTACTGGATGACTGGTATTGGTAACTGGATAGTAAGTGTTTTGGTGGGTTGTGCAGCTGGGCCTCTGTGGGGGGCCACACATCTGGGTACGTCTCAGGACCGAGGTAGTCGAGCAGCATATGGTTACATCTACTTTATCGATACCATGATTCGTCCCTCACTCATGGTTTTTGGATTTTTCTTTGCTTCCGTTGCTATTGTTGCGACCGGAACTATCCTTCATGCACTTTTTGGCGCAGCTCTGGTCAATGTTCAAGCAAACTCGTTGACAGGGTTATTCAGCATGGCCGGTTTTTTAATGATTTATGCTCGGATTTGCACAACTCTTGTATCTAGCATATTCGCTTTGCAGGCCTATTTACCTGACTACGTCATTTCCTTCCTTGGTGGTCGGGATGCAGCCAATACCCTTGGAAGTATGGCTGGCTCAGTGAAAGATATGTTTGTAGCCGGTGGGAGAAATATACGGCATACACCTGGAGTTAATACTAAGGGAATGAATGGTCCTGGTGAAAATAATAATGATGGAATAAAAAGCTAATGAGTGGACATCTATACAGTGTCGCTATAATATAGATAACAAAACATAAGGAGGGTTGACTATGAAAGATAGATTCCCTAAGTGGTGGGTTTTATACTCTGTAGCAAAATCATTATTTTTGAAGTTCGGCATTATCTCATTCGTGCTGATCTTCTTGCTTTGCTCACTTTCTATCTCAATGGATGAGTTTGTTCGCGCGGAGGCGTATCTATACGCATTAGCGAGTTGCTTTCTGTTAGTCGCTCCATTTGCTATCAATTATGCTATAGCCAATAATCGCAAAAAAAAGATCCTTGCTGTTATTGAGAAAATCAAGGATACAGGGCACTTCAAGCCGGACATCAACTCAGAAGGCTGGCTCTTCTGGCAAAGTACCTATCTGGGTTTCGACTTCCAGCAAGGAACGTTTTTGTACATCAGAATCTATCCTGGCAACGTTATGGATGTCATTGGTTTCGATGCTTACAGCCTAACCCGTACAGAGGTTGAAGACTCAAAGCTGCGCCTGTTCACAAAGTTCACATCGTTGCCGATGATTCTTATTGATACCGGCGCTGCATCCAGTATTGCTAACCATTTGCACGCAATGAACAATAAAGGATACAGCTATAACTTTAACTTCAATGATGTCGTGAATAAAAAACGTGCCGAGATCGAAGCTCTGACAGGACTACCAGTTCCCGTTCTTGCCTAAAACACATCTACTCCCCTCCAATAAATAGCCGGTTTAATTACCGGCTATTTTTATTAACGAAGATCATTGCCCTGAAAATTCACTCTAAAACAGACAATGATAATTAAAACCACAATCTGACTCCTTATTGATTATTACTCAAATAAAGGGGATCCATATCAGATCCACAATAATTTAATTTTTAACCAATCAATATATTTTCACCTTCCGTTTTCATCAGTAAACACGCCTACAGACTTTAGATAAGTCCATGCGTTGTTGCCCTTTTTTATTTAGTTAGTCTTCATCTTGGGAGTTTATCCATGACATCCGCTCGCGTGGGATCGAATGACCCGCTTGAATTTCTCGGCGCCCTCGCCATCCTGGGCATTATGGTTCTGCTTGTCGCTTGGCTGTACTTGCCCGAGTTTGTGTATTGGTCATGTTTCATTTTGCATATCCTGTGGGGTATGGCTGACTTTGGACCATTCCATACCTGGGCCGCACCGCGCTATAACCTGTTGGCCGTCACCGCCAACAATGCCCAATACATCACGTACGATCAGTGGATCAACGTGATGGAGCAAACTACAGGGATCTTGATGATATTCCTCATTCCCCTGTCCACCGCTTCCCTGTGGAGCTGGTTACACCATCCAGCCCGCAACTGGCAAACTCGGCGGGTACTCGACATAAGTACATTGCCGTTCGCCATGGAAGCTATTTCTCCTGCAATTTCCCCCATCCTTAGTGAGGGAGATGCCAGTCGTCTCTTGTTGGATAAACGTCGCCCGGAAAGACGTCCGGCACAAACCCCGGAAGGTTTCGTAGAAGAACATCAACTCATCAGTAACATGCAGCTCGATGTTGCCCGCTGCCGGGCTGTTTTCATGGCGCAGCTGGGACGTCCGCTGAATGGATGGAAAAGCCTTGCGCCGCATGAAAAAACTCTGTTCGCAATATTCGGCCTTCAGTTTTTCCTGGACGATCGCCCGGCAGCAAAAGCGCTGATGGATGAACTGAACCGTTCCTGCCGTCTCAAAAGTCGCCGTGATAAGGGGAAATTCTCAGTACCAGTCTATGCGCTGGCCAGAACTGCCTTTAAGCGTGTCATCCAGAGCGAAGGCGCGAAAAAGTGGTTGCATGAGCACCGCTACGTCAGAAGTGGCATGGTCTGGCTGTACGCACATGATTTACGGCTGACACCGCCTAACTGGTTATGGCTCAAGGGAGTGGATCGTCCCCTCTTCTATGCCCTGCACCGGGCAAACACCACCAAAGGATTTATTGAAGGAGCAGGTATCGTCGCCGTCGCCCGCACCGAAAGTGAGGCTATACGACTTGGCCTGCCCTGCCCGCAAGCCTGCGTCGATGAAGCCATTGAGGGACTGCGCATCGATATGCTGTCCTTGGGGCTAATCTGGGACGAACCTCAGCCAGACCGAGACCGCAAGCGCCGCATCCGGACCAACTGGTCACTGACGGAAGATGTTATCACTCGCCCGGGAGGCGACGACGCTCCCATCTTCTGAAAATCCGAACATATCTAACGCGAATTAACATACCGTCTACTGGAGTCTCCTTATGTCACAGAAAAGCACCTACACCACCTTTCGTTGTAACGATTTCATTTACGACACAATTGTGGTTTTACATCAAAGCGGAGAAGGCGATCCTCAGGCCCTGCTCATATTCCGCGAACCACAGCGTATGGCCATTCATGATAAAAAACTCATTGCCTTTTATGAGCTTTCAAAAGAAGCCGTGACACTTCTTGATGACCCGATGCACGATGCGGTAGAAGTATTCAACACCATTGCACTGCAACTCAAAACTCAGAGTAAGGCGGTGATAAAACGGCGAATTAAAGCCCTTGCCCTGTTTGTTGGCGGTGCGTTGATTGCGTCCTCGTTATGGTTCATGGGTACAAGCAACCATACCTCACTTAATTTCAGTAGCACAGAACTGACAATACCTGAAGAGCCTGTCCCTGTTCAGCCACGACAGTCTGCCGCTATTCAGGGACAACCTAAAATGACGGTTCTCCCGCCGACTGACAATACAGTCAGCCACGTTGCACAGGCTGAATCCGCCAATATGCAGAATATTATGAAGGAAAGCCATGAATCCTTACCGGCCTCTCCTGCTGAAGCATTGCAGACGGCAGCAACACCGGTAACTCCCCCTACGCCAGTAACAACAGAAGCGACGGAACAGTCAGCCCGACAGAAGATGGTAGCCATACTGAAGCGCAGCGCCGATCGGGGTCTGTTCACCATCCCACTCTCAAACGGACATGAACGTACGCTGTATGCATTCCTCGATCCAACCTGTGCGGTTTGCAAAAGCATGGAACCAGCAATCGAACAGCTGGCACAAAATTACAACGTGGTCATTTTCCCTGTATCTGTAGTCAATGACGGTGGCGATGCCGTAGATAAAATCGTTCCGGTATTGTGCGAGAAAGACCTGACTGCCCGTGCTTTAGCATGGAGCGACCTTTTTCGCCCGGACGCAGGCATGCAGGTTCCTGGACAGGCGACCTCTCAACAGGTGAGTTCAGACTGTTCCGTGTCGGCTCAAGCCGTAGTGGCCGTAAACGATACAGGCTTCCGCGCATTTGGTTTCTCAGGTACACCGACAGTGCTGACTGACACAGGCATTCGTCTGGCAACAGGCATGCTGGCCGCACCTGATAAAATCGCTCACTTCATGAAAATTACCGATCCAATGACACAAGAACAGGTCGACCGTTTTGTGAGTTCCCTTAGCATCCAGGAGTAACCCTTGACTGCTCCCAGCCCTGAAGAACGGGGATTCCCACTTCAACGAGCCGAACCTAAGCCGCGTGATGCGGTTCAGGATTTACAGGCTCTCCATGGGCTAACACTGCCAGCCCGGCAGCTTTTATATTACGGGCCGCGTTGATATCACGATCATGGTCTGCCCCGCATTCAGGACAGAGCCACTGACGAATATCAAGAGGCATGTTTTTCATGGTAAAGCCGCAACAGCTACAACGTCTGGAAGAAGGGAAATACTGGTCGATAGCGACAACGCTACGCCCTGCCCATTCCCCTTTGTACTGTAGCTGGCGAACAAGTTCGCTCCAGCTTGCGTCAGCTATCGCTTTTGACAGCTTTGGGTTGCGGATCATGTTTTTCACCTTAAGGGATTCGACGCAAACAACTTGGTTTTCGTTAATCAGTTTGCGGGACAACTTATGCAGGTTATCCATCCGGCAATCGGACATTTTCGCGTGGAGTTTGGCGACCTTTAAGCGGGCTTTGGCACGATTCTTTGAGCCTTTTTTCTTCCTGCTTAACATGCGTTGCTGCAAAGCCAGTCGCTTCGCATATTTAGCCGTGTGGCGTGGATTGCTGGTTTTGAATCCGCTGTCGGTGACGAACAAATCTTTTAAACCAACATCAATGCCGACCGTGGAAACGGTAATCGGCAGTGATACAGGTTCAAACTCGCAAAGACAGGATACGAAATATCGTCCGGCGGCATCTTTGGTGATAGTGACAGTGGATGGCGCAGACGGCAACTGACGGCTCCAGCGCACATATAACGGCGCCTTGCTCTTTGCCATGTACAACTTGCCGTCACGATATTTAAACGCGCTCGCAGTGAACTCAACCGCCTGCTTGTGGCGTTTGCTTTTGAAGGCTGGATATGCGGCTCGTCCGGCGAAGAAGTTAGCAAAGGCCATTTGTTGGTGGCGTAGCGCCTGTTGCATGGGTACGCAGGAAACGTTATTCAGCCAGGCGAATTCTGGCTCTTTTTTCAGTGCAGTTAATCGCGCGCTGGCTTGTATATAGCCGATCTTTTCCTTTCGCTCGTAGTACGCATCCGTGCGCCAGCGGAGGATGCTGTTATAGACAAAACGTACACAGCCAAACGTCTGAGCTAAAAGCTCAGTCTGCTCTGGTGTCGGGTAAAACCGGTATTTATAGGCGCGTTTCATCGTTTCACATACTAAAGAGGACAATTTGATTATGCAAAAGGCAGTTAGCCGGAAAACCGCTTCCTTTCCTCCCCGGCCTAAAGGCCGGGGTTTCCCGGAGGCATTCTGATGAATAATACGCCCGTAAATCAGGCGCTAATGAAGCGCAATGCCTGGAATTCCCCTGTTCTTGAGCTTATGCGCGACCACCTGCTGTATGCCGGAATTATGGCTGGAAGTGTGGTGGCGAGTTTTATCTGGCCACTCGCCATACCGCTCTTTCTTTTGCTGGCCATAGTGGCCAGCATCAGCTTCGGTACCCACCGCTGGCGCATGCCGATGCGAATGCCAGTCCACCTCAATAAAGTAGATCCGTCTGAAGACAGGAAGGTACGACGCAGTTTTTTCAGAGCATTTCCCTCACTGTTTCAGTACGAAACAACGCAGGAAAGCAAAGGTAAGGGGATATTCTACATTGGCTATAAGCGAATGAATGATATCGGACGCGAGCTGTGGCTCACCCTTGACGATCTGACCCGCCATGTAATGTTCTTTGCCTCGACCGGTGGCGGGAAAACCGAAACCATCTATGCGTGGATGCTCAATTCATTTTGCTGGGGACGGGGATTCACCTTTGTTGACGGCAAGGCGCAGAACGACACTGCACGTACCTGCTACTATCTGGCTCGCCGCTTTGGGCGTGAGGACGATGTGGAGTACATCAACTTCATGAACAGCGGCATGTCCCGCAGTGAGATGATCCAGAACGGAGATAAAAGTCGGCCACAGTCTCACCAGTGGAACCCCTTCTGCTACAGCACTGAGGCCTTTGTGGCTGAGACGATGCAATCAATGCTGCCGACCAACGTACAGGGTGGAGAATGGCAGTCCAGAGCTATTGCAATGAACAAGGCGCTGGTCTTTGGCACAAAGTTTTACTGTGTCCGTGAAAACAAAACCATGTCATTGCAGTTGCTCCGCGAGTTTATGCCGCTGGAGAAACTGGCCGGGCTTTACTGCCGTGCCGTGGATGATCAGTGGCCAGAAGAAGCTGTCTCTCCGCTCTATAATTATCTGGTAGACGTACCGGGTTTCGATATGGCCACCGTGCGGCAGCCTTCAGCCTGGACAGAAGAGCCGCGCAAGCAGCACAGCTACCTGACGGGCCAGTTTCTGGAAACCTTCAACACATTCACAGAAACGTTCGGCAATATCTTCGCTGAGGATGCCGGCGACATCGATATTCGTGACAGTATTCACAGCGACCGCATACTCCTGGTGTTGATCCCGGCCATGAACACGTCGCAGCACACAACCTCTGCACTGGGGAGAATGTTTGTTACCCAGCAGAGCATGATCCTGGCCCGGGACCTTGGACACAAGCTGGAGGGACTGGACTCAGAAGCGCTTGAAATCACCAAATACAAAGGCAAATTCCCCTACATGAATTATCTCGATGAGGTGGGAGCCTACTACACTGAGCGAATAGCCGTTCAGGCTACACAGGTACGCTCTCTTGAGTTTGCACTTGTAATGATGAGTCAGGACCAGGAGCGCATTGAAAATCAGACCTCAGCGGCCAACGTCGCAACCCTTATGCAGAACGCAGGCACCAAAGTCGCCGGAAAAATCGTGAGTGATGATAAAACGGCAAGAACAATCAGTAATGCTGCAGGGCAGGAAGCCCGGGCGAATATGGTCAGCCTGCAGCGGCAAGACGGTCTCATTGGCACTTCCTGGATCGATGGTGACCACATCAATATCCAGATGGAGAACAAAATCAATGTGCAGGACCTGATTAAGCTACAACCCGGTGAGAACTACACAGTGTTTCAAGGTGATCCAGTTCCAGGAGCATCTTTCTACATCGAACCTCAGGATAAAACATGCAATGCCCCCGTCATTATCAATAGATATATCACGATTAACCCACCGAATCTTAAGCAACTGCGCAAACTTGTCCCACGAACAGCACAGCGCCGTCTGCCGGCAGCGGAGAACGTCAGCAAAATCATTGGTGTACTTACAGAAAAACCCTCGCGCCGGCGTAAAGCGGCCAGAACTGAACCCTGGAAGATAATCGATACCTTCCAGCAGCGGCTGGCCAATCGGCAGGAAGCACACAATCTGATGACAGAATATGACATGGACCACGGAGGACGGGAAGAAAACCTCTGGGCAGAAGCGCTGGAGATCATCAGAACAACCACTATGGCGGAACGAACAATCCGGTACATCACACTCAATAAACCTGAGTCAGAATCGACGGAAGTAAACGCTGAAGAAATTCAGCTGGCGCCGGATGCAATATTGAGGAACCTGACACTTCCACAACCTGCCTATGTTCCTCCTGCCCGGCACAGAAACGAGCCATTCTTCTCCCCAAAACAGACAAGTTCACCACAGCCAGATATGGAATGGCCAGAGTGACAGTTCAAAAATTTGTCGGGTTTTAGGAACAACTGCCGATAATCAAAATGATATAGCACGAAAGGAAATGAAATGAAGAAACTAATTTTTGCCGCACTCTTTGGTTTTTCAGCCGTTGCCGCTGCAGCGCCCCAACCTGTTGTAGACGCCAATGCCGTGGCGCAGTTGACTGAAATCCGTAACATCCTCCTCACGAACCAGCAGAAGGCGTACGCCTGCTCCGATGGCGAGAAGCTTTATACCGTCGGTTTGCAGATTAAACATGATGGTTCTGAATACAAATGTGTTTTAAAGAATGACCACGCGGAATGGGAAGTAGTTCCACGCATTGCATTTAACTAAAAAAGGCCGCGAAAGCGGCCTTTTTTGTTTTTATAGTTCTGCTTTGGAGGTAGCTGAGTCAAAATTCAGTGCTTTCGAATACGACCGTTGCTCATCCTTAGCGATCTTGCTCGTTTCTTCCATATCAAAGTCCGGATATTTTGTTTTAACCGCTTTGCACAGGTCTTTCAGGTGCCCTTCTGCTTCACATACTGCGTTCCGGAAATCATCATGAGCAGCCTTTGCCAACGGATCAGTATGTACATTGTGCTGATGGCCGAACTTCTGCAGATGAGGGTTATTGGTTTCAACGAAGTACCATGCATAAGAAAATGCCCGCGAGCATGACTTGTAAAATAGCTCTACAGACTTCCTGATTTCTTTGTCATGAAGATGGAACTGAGTAGCCTGAATATAACCCTCAACACCGTAGTGGTAATGAAGTGCCGGAATATATACCCACGTTATTTTTCCGTGATGGAAAAACCAGTCATAAGTAGGCAAGTGCATCTGGCTGAATAACTCATAAAGAGTATTTTTATCTTCCTTGTCTTCTGCAGTCATCTTCTTTTTTGATGGCCAGCGATCCAGTGTTTCGTTCGCTATCAAACAGAGCAGACCCAGCCCCAGACATACCCATCCACTCGTGCTCGTATCTGGTATATTAATGCTTGCGTACCTGGATAAAAATGCGTTCACATAGGGGACCCAAAGTGGCCCTGACAACATCGATATACCGGCAGCTATCAGCGCCCTGGTGACCCACTTACGTAGTTCTGGAAAAAAAACGCGAAATATTTTCCAGAAAAATTGCTCATCAATTTTCAAATCATATTTCCTGGACATACCCTATGCCGCGGTGGAGGCCACAGTGTATTCGTGAAGAAAAAGCTAAGACAAGGCACAGAAACCCTTGCAGGCGACGTTAAAAAGTATTGGAGTAGCTATAACCCTCACTCATTTCTCAAGAGGTCGACATAATCCTTATAGACATAGCTTTTCCCGCGAGCTCTGCCAGTCGTTTCAACAAGAATGCCTGTAGCTTCGAGTACCTTGATCGCAGTACTGGCAGTAGGAAACGTTACCGCAAGTTCAGACTGAGCACGTTCGACAGTTAATCTTGGCATAACTGGCAGTAACTCAAAAAGACGCATGGTTTGCAAGGACGTCGAGGTGTTCGCAAGTAGCATCTTTCGATGCATGGCGATGAGAGAAGCTATCTGAATAATACTCCGTTGAGCCTCCTCAGCAGCTATCTCCACCCCTTCCAGGAAGAACGATACCCATTGCTCCCAGTTCCCATAGCTCCGTATCTCTGACAGACACCGGTAATATTCTTCCTGATGGCTTTTCAGGTACCCGGAAACATATAAAAGAGGTTCGGGCAGGACACCCCATTCTTCCAGCAGGATTGCAATAAGCAGTCGGCCAATGCGTCCATTACCGTCCAGAAAGGGGTGAATAGTTTCGAATTGCGCATGCACCAGGGCAATCTTAACGAGTGGAGGTAACGTCTGATTTTGGTCGTGAATAAACAGCTCCAGATCAGACAAGAGGTTCGTGACTTCTTCCGGGGGAGGAGGAACATAGACCGCATTACCAGGACGAGTTCCGCCTATCCAGTTCTGGCTGGTTCTGATGTTGCCGGGTTGTTTATTAGCGCCACGAATACCATTGAGAAGAACCTTATGCGCTTCCGTAATCAACCGCACCGATACAGGAAGACCTTCAGGTGAGTTAATTTGTTCCCGGACATACCGGAATGCCTGCAGATATTGTGTAACTTCTTCAACATCATCCGCATTGGCAACGGATAAACCTGCTTCGTCATCAAAAACGTCTGTCAGGGTAGCTTGGGTACCTTCCAGCTGGGAAGTTAGCAATGCCTCGCGGCGCAAGGCGCTGTAAATGAGCCACTCTCCGGAGGCAACGAGACCAGACATACCTGAAAGCCTGGCCAGGGCAAGTTCAGCTCGTGTATTTTGTTCTTGCCATACATGGGGATCCAGTTCTGGTTTCGTTGGTGGCAGAGGAAATGGCACAAAGGCATGAACAGCCTCATTGTGGCTTTGGGTGGTTTTGTAGTGGCCTGTTACTCGATTCATTAAAGCTCCTTTTAATAAGCTAGATAGTTATTAAAACATCCTTTAATAACAATATCACTAGTTAAAAAAAGCTTTAATACAGAGGCTGACTCTGTTTATCTTGGCGTCGGTGGTTCCCAGGTATTCTGATGTGAAGCTTGAGCATCCGGAGCATAACTGCTTTGATTCAACACATTTGTGAATTGTTGCTCATGCTCAACACGTAGCTGGTCTACATCCGGCCGTGCGATATGGTATTCAGCTTCATCGCGGTGGTTCACATTGTGCCATGCCACCATTTTGGCAAATGCTGTATTGAACTGTTCATCATTCCCTTCTGGTGCCATCGCGACGGTCGGAGAACGACTGAAGAGAACCGGTGCGACTTTGACCATATCCCGCTTCAGCGAATCGTAATCGCCGGTGTTTCTGAAAATAACCCTGTCGCCATAGTCAGTGCAAATGTGACGACCTGTCTCCGGATCCCGGAACTGGACGCGACCATTTTTCTTCAGTGAAGCCTGTAGGCCAGGTACACCGGAATACATCGGCGTACCACCAGGTTCACAGATAACAACACATCTGCTGTCTGTAGTGGATTTCACTGCATTACCACGACGATCCTTGTAATCCCATCCCCTTAGCTGTGATATCGCAGCCTTGTCACCTTTCACCGCTTCAGCTTCAACCCACTGCCGGTAAGACGGCGGATACCATGTTCCCTGTCCGATGAGTTCAGCGCGTTCAGCTTTCATAGCTTCTTTCAGTGTAATCAGAGCCTGCATACGCTGCAGTTCTACAATATGGTAATACAGCTTTCTCACCAGAGGGTCTCGATGTTCGATACGGATGCGCGCTTTACGCATCCGGCATTCATCATGTATAGCCTGGTAGCGCTCACGACCACGCAAATCCGGACGCTGCCAGTTAGCCCGCCAGGCTGCATAACGGGCTTTCAGATCTTCTCTTGCAGCTGCGCGCGCTTCACGGCGCTGGCGACGCAATTCAGGGTCACGTTTCATACCAGGAATATCGCGATCGCTCACGGCCAGTTCCGGATTGTAACGGCTTACCGGCTTAACACGTTCAAAGATGTCTGCCGGCACTGGAACAAATGAACCAGCATGAGGTTCCGCACGCGCAAGTGTAAGATCCGGATGAACATGACTTGCCTTAACAGGAGTCTGTTCGCGATTATAGGCATCCATCACAACCAGCCCCTGCTGCTCACGAACTAACAACAACCCTTGTTTCGCAAACTGTTCATGACAGCGTTCCCAGGAAAAGTGTTTACTGCTTATAAGCGTTTCAATCTCCTGACGGCAGTGCGAAACAGCATAGCCCCAGAGGCTTTCCTTATCGGAGAAAATCTCGCGTTTCAGGGCTCCCTGTGGACCCGATCCTGTACGCAATTTTCGCCATTCCCGATCGGAAACTGGAGTTGCTTCCAGACCGCCACCAGTGAACTGTTCTGCAGGAGGAACCTGCTGGAAAATGTCTTTTGGTACCGGCTTCCAGCCACCTTTATACGAGTCCAGGACCGCTTTCGTTAGCGCAGGCCATACCCGTTCTGCCCTGACTGGTGTGCGCGTTGGATCATATCCATCACAGATAACCAGTCGATCATGTTGTTCTTTAAGATACAAACCCGACTTTGCGAGGAGTGTATGTACCGACTGTATAGTTCGTTGCGACGGGTCCTGATCAAGTGCAATCAGCGGTGCGCGTAAACGTGCGGTCGCATAGTCAGTTAAGGTATCTTTCTCTGTCATTCGTTCAGGACGCGACGGCACTGTAATTTTCTCAGGTTCGTAACGGCCAACAGCCTGGACTTGCGAAAAGATATCCTGTGCAGGAGGAGTAAACTCACCCAGTTTACGAATAAGTTTTTCGGTATCGAAAGCGTGACCAAATGCCGAAAGCGTTACGCCAGGACGCTCACTGTCCCAGCCATCCTTCACTTTCAACTCGCCGTTATCCGCTGACAGGAACAAACCTTCTTTAGCAAAACGCTGATGGAGAGAAGACCAGTCAGTCACAGGTGCTTCCCGTAAACCGGCTATAGCAGTGTCAGCGATGTATTCTCTCAGGCTCTGAATACGACCACGCTTCCAGGCACTTTGACGATCACGTTCAATCGAAGTACGACGAACAATACGATTGTCAGGTGCAATCACATAGCACCCATTATCGGGCGAAAAACCATGCTTAAGCTCCAGCTCACGGCAGGCCTTACTCAGTTTTTCCTGGCTGTAAGCGAGACGGTTGAGATAACCGGTCTCCGGATGTACACGGTTTACAGCAATGTGGACGTGCAGGTTATCTGTGTCAGTGTGAACGGCAGCGACAAACTGATGTCCGGTTAAGCCGAGGCGGGAAAGTGTGTGACTGACCGAATCATAAATCTGTTCAGGGCGTGGGCTTTCATGAGATTGCCAGCTCAGAATATAGTGAAATACAGGGTCGCTTTTGTTGTGGGCGAACTTAGCTTTTCGGGCGGAGAACTCCATCTCTTCGGCTGCACTTTCAATGGATGTGCAATTGTGAAAACAGGTCACACCATAAAAATTTACCCACTCCCCGCCGTCTGGCATAACGTCAACCAGTGAGATAAACGACTCATCGCGCAGTTTAGTCGCGTAATCAACAAGACGAGTAAACCTACTACGGTGCGGCATTTCTGGTTTTGTTCCGGAAGCTTTAACAGCTTCCATCAAATCATCATCGCGCGGTTCATCACGAACTGAAACGTAAGACACCAGATCCCCAAAGGAGGACTTGCCGTCTTGTCGTTTAGGTGGAATAACCGCGATCATGATGTTCTGATTCTCTCCGTACTAGTCGTTGCTCATAAGTTTTTTTCTGAGCGTGGTGGACAGTTCTGATATTGCTACAAGGACCGTGGAGTATTCTTTATCCCCGACTCTTTTCCCTTCAACAAACAGATGCTTTTGCAGTCTTCCCAGCCTCAATAACTCAGTCATAAAGCTGTCGTCGATGAGTGAAATGACCTTTCTGTTCATCGCAGCGTTACGAATGTAAGCCGATACGCTTTGCCCAACCTCTTCCGCTTTCCCTTCAATTTCTTCGATTTCATCAGGGGTAAACCTCAGAGTCTTGATAACGGTTTTTTGCCGTTTATCACTTCCTCTTCGGGATACTTTGTTGCTCATGTGTGCTCCTTACTCGGGTGTCGGGGCGGAGCCCTGACCAGGTGGCATTTGTAATATCGTGCGTGCGCGGTATTACAAATGCACATCCTGTCCCGTTTTTTCGGCCATTATACGCTTCGCTGGCTGTTTCGCCTAGTGGCGATTTGACGGCATCGGCAGTGCGAGACACTGCCACTTTTCATTTGGCAATGGTATGATTTACATGAAAATCATAGCGGCAATATGTGAAAGGAATAATTTGATATGGCAGATAAAAAATGGTTCACAACGGAAGACGTTGAAATGGCAAAAATGACGTTAGATTCTCTACCTGATTTAACCGAGAAACGTCTTACCAAATCCGACGTATTGAATAAACTGCAAGACCAGATAATTTTGCTTTCTGGTCATAAAGGCTATTCTGTAGATGATATCCGTTCGGCTTTAGAGGGTGTGGGTATCCAAACAAGTGTTAAAGCTATTCGTGAAATATTAAGTAAGCAGAAAAAAACAACAAAAGGGGCAGGTTTATCTCGTAACAGAACGAATAAAAATTCTAATCAAACTCCAGTGAATAAAGAAAGTTAAGAATTTTTACGGAGAGCAACTGGAACCTGATGAGAGGCATTATTTTACCACGATAGTGGTTAGATAATTCCGAACTGTGTAATTAGTTTAAAACTGATTCAATACCTGTGTTTGTCACGTATAGCACCATAATTAGCGGGAGTTTCCTCCCGCATTGCATCATTCATGACTTCAACTTTTGCATCATTTCAGCCATTCCCCACAATGCACGGTTCAGTTTTACATCCCCATCAATTCCAGTCACTGCACGCGTACGCTGTCTCTTTCCTTGCGCTGTTTTTCCCAGTAAACCACCCTTTGTCATATTCTCCTGAACACGCTGATACGTCGTCCAAAGATCATTAGATTTATCTTCATTTCGGCGAACATTGAGCAAATCGAATGGTGCCAGAGGTATGTGCTTTCCTTCTGAGTTTTCATCATAACGCCAGCCCAGAGCGGTCTGTGCAAAAATTTCCTGCTCCTCGCGTGTCAGCGCGGTGTCTTTCATTATTTCTCGTGACTCTGTTATTTCGTCAAAAATTCCCAGAACCTCGTATGCGCCTTCTATAACTTGCTCTACTACATCGCCTTTGTGCGGGACACGTATCTCACCGAACGTCTGCCCGCAAATCATCCCGTTGGTGCAGACGAAGCGGAACATTCCCGGAATCATCTGATAACTGCTGCTACCATCGTGGCTATTCAAAAGAATTATTTCCGGAACCTCTTTACCTGCAATTTGCCCGGCACGACGCAAACGCATCATATGTTTGGTGTGACCACGTTTTCCTTCATCACGAGTGCGTGTCTGGCAAGCAAAGAACGGGAGGAAACCTTCTTCGCGCAATTTTTCCAGAACGGTAATCGTTGGAATGTACGTGTAGCGTTCGCTACGTGAATCATGTTTGTCCTCGGAGAAAATACTCGGAACAACATGCATCAGTTCATCGTTCGTCAGTGGACGCTCGCGACGGATGGCATTCATTGATGCAAAACGAGATGCTAAACGGGCCATAGTGATTCTCCTCATGATGATAAAAAATTGCTTCTGCCGTCGCCTTTTTGATGATGATTCACCATCGCGGGAGGCCGTTCCCGTGATAAAGCGAACGGCCTGACCTGCAAGGAGGAGATGCAAGGGTGCAGCAGGAAGCCGCAGCGCAAGCGACCAGAGGGAGTGCGAACGGGTGAGTGATGTCCCCTTGCATAGACTCCGGGTCGGGCCAGAGTCTTTCACGGGTAAGGCAGCACGCGGTGAGCAAAGTACTCAAAAGGTGAAGCTGGAATTAAGCCAGCGGGCGAAGCCCGTTTCCTTTCTGGGGCCGGAAGCGGCCCCAGTCAGGGCGGCGCTGACGGAACGGCAGCTGCAAGCCCGTGCGCCGGAGGTGGGGAATTATGCCCGGCTCTTCCGGGCGAATACTTACCATTCAAAAACAGGTGCGCCTTCCACATGATCGCCCACGGCAGAGAAGTGGATCATGCTGACATCGGCCTGACGAATTGCGCAAAAGATGAATGCACGTGTGGTTCTCGAAATACCCATTTTTTTCAGTCTGTGTAACGGGTTAGTAACGGCATCGAGCCGAATCAGGTAGCCCACTCCGGTATTCATTAACCACCCGCTGTCTTCATCCCAGAACACGATGTTGTCGAGAATATTATGATCTTCCAGTGTGATGTGATTGATGCAACACTCCAGGACAGGGCGCATCATCATGCGTGAAAGCACAACACGAGGTCCCCATTTCAGAGAGTCGGTAACATCGTTCCATGACCACTCTTCATCATCAGGAACGGGAAGCGTCAGCAACCTGAAAGGTACACCAATTTTTTCTGCAAGAATTTCTCCCATTCCGATAACAGGATCATCACGTTCATTAAGGTCACAGCACGCAATAAATTCACCGTTCAGGTAAATGGCTTCCTCGCCGTTATCAAGCTGAATAGCTGTTACGCCACGTGGCGCATTTTGTAGATAATATTTTGTCATTGGTTATTCTCCGCTATGGCGCTCAAAAGCCGCCCCGTTGCGGGGCGGCGGCTGTCAGATGTAGCCCAACTCGGCGTTCACGGTAGTCATGAACTGCTGCCAGTATTCAAATCGCAGCGCAGGTACATGCGCGCGGCGGCCACTCTTCAGAGCGTTTACAAACGCCTTCGCCTGTGCGACTATTTGCGGGTCGAAAATCATAGTTAACTCCTTTGGTTTAGATGAGGACCAGTTGCATCTGGTCTGGAAGAAGCAGAGTTCGCGCTCTGCTTTTTTATTGCCTGTGATCCGGCAATCCTTTCTGCGTCGATGACGCAAGCCTTCAGTTGTTCCCCCCCGGCTCCTTCTGCCGTCTCTTTTTTCTTCGGCTTCCGGGCCAGAACGAAACGCCCTCATTGCGCAGACGATTCGGCAGCGCCCGAAAGAGGCTGCAAGGGTTAAGGACTTATTTTTTCTGCGTCACACCGGAAAAAATCAGGCCTTAAGCAGCTCTGCTGCGACCCTTTCAGACGCTTACGGGAGATGCCAGTCTGCATCAGCAATGAGAGGCTTTCGTGCGTGCGGAGGGGAGCCGAAGGGGGCGCGCCTTTCGCATTTTCCTTTCTCTTTTCGCTGTCAATTTCAACATCAAAAAAAGTGCAATATCTGCACCTTTTAACCTTCAAAAAAACCATAATTTCATTATAAAATAAGTGCAATTTCTGCACTTTTTTAAGGATAAATAATGACAGGTTACGAGCTTCGACTCTGGAGAAAAGGCCTCGGCTGGAGCCGTGACAAGGCGGCTGAACAACTGGATATCAGCCTGCGAACCTATAAAGACTACGAAAACGCGCCCCGCCTGAAACGCAGCATTGCGCTGGCAACAGTGACGCTATCACTACAGGACCAGCTGCCCCGATTCAGACAGAACCGGACCAGCGGCGACAAAATGCGTGAAATGCTCAATGTGATGATCGATGATGCGATCCATCCGGATTAACGGCCCTTCCCTGCGAACCTCCCCTGCAACGTGTCCTGCACATATTTTTGCGCCATATTCCAGACTCGCGCTTCATCTTTGCTCAGTTCCTCTGAATCAATGGCTTCACAAGTATAGTAAGCATCCCATGGCGGCGGATGACTGACCGCTTTGGGCATATTCAGCAGTTCAACCGCCGCGCGAACTGCCGGAAGCACATCACCCGAATCGACCCCTTCATCAAAAATTATCTCTGTGCCCATCGCCACGTTATCCTCCAGCCACGCCAGCAGGATTTCCAGTTTGTGGGGTTTGCTCATACGTCCTCTTTCGGTGTGGCCCGGCAACCGCCGGGCCTGATTTTTCAGTCAATGGCCCGGTAAATCAGATCGCGTTCCGGGTGTTTGATGATGCTGATATAGTCCTTCAGCGCGTCCTGACGATCGACAAGCCCCTGGCAGACTTTCGCCATGCGCTCCCCCATTTCATAGACCTGCCAGTTCAGACGATTGAGGGACATCAGTGTCGCAATGATCCCGGCGGCCTCCGCTGAAACCTCAGCATCGAAGTAATTTCCCGGCATGGTCACGTGATACACCCCTTCCGGCGGTACCAGATACCCGGTCGGTCGGGTAATACAGTCCTCAGTCCATCCGTCAATTCGACCGCTGATACCACGCGGAACGGCAAAGTAACGCCAGAAACCTCCGTCATACTGGCTATGTACCTGTAACCAGGAGGCGACCAGCTGGTCGCCCTGCGGCGTGAAGAATAATTCAGGAATAAAGGCCAGACGCTGGCGCGGGTCAGTGATTTCAATGCTGGCAGTCGGGGCAATCATTGTGGAAGTCATCATTATTCGGCTTTCCTTAGTGGCCGCCAGTGGCGGCCAGTTTAAGTGGCGCTGCCGGAACGGCAGCTGCAAACGCTATATGTCAGGCGGCAATATCGAGGCCGTACATAAAGTCCTTCATTGCTTTCATGCGTCTCTGGAACTCCAGCTTGTTTTTAAAGTCGTTCCAGTAATAAACCGGGGTATACCGCGCACGATGCAGGTTCATTGTCAGCGTGTTGCCTGTGATAACTTCCGCCGGGATACCCAGTAACGAAAGCTGAACAAACGCCATATCGGCGGCGATCGGGTCAATATCGATACAGCTTCCGAACATGTGATTCGAATGGTCATATCCGGCATCTAACAGGCATTCGGCATAGGCGATAATCATCCCCGCCGCGCCGCTCGCAGGGTCACTGACGGTGACAAAACCCTCGCGGCGGATCGACTCTTTCACGCCGGGCATCATCATTCGTGCCATCATCGACTGAACGGAATACGGCGTGAAGTATTGCCCCATGCCATTAGATCCCAGCTCCAGCTCCATGAAAATCGCGCCGAGAAAATCATGAAATTTGGCATCGAGCGCGCACACCATCAGGATGAAAAGATCATGCATTTTCTGAATATCTGCGGCCTCGTAGCGCTCGCAGACTTTGCGGCTACGCTCGATATTCTCCGGTGTAAGAATCCGCGCCAGATCCAGCTCACTGGCAGAAAGCGTGATGAAATCGCAGAACACATCCCAGCGGCGCATATAACGCGCGGTATCGTTAAACAGGCGGATAAACTGCTTACGTGCTGCATCCACGTGCATCAATCCGATAATCGGCTTCTTTTTGGAAACCGGAACAATTGGAATAACGTTGTCAGACTCACGCGCCTGGTTGAAAAATTCTGCAAAACTCAGTTGTGACATAGTTCCCCCTGCTTGCCGCCCCTTCAGGGGCGGCTCCGTGTATCAGTGTGTTTTCTGGCTTTCAGGAATGAAGGTCGCTTTGACCTTCGCCACAATGACGGCGTGATTCAGGTGGCTGTAATCACGCAGACGGAAATAACGCTTGCCGCAGCGCACGAAAATATCAGTCACGTTCCCGCAATACATTTCCTGCATCATGAACGTTTCAGTGTCCTGCGCGGTGTCGCTACGCCAGTTCATTGGCGGCATCATCCCTGCCGCGTCATGGAACTTGTACACGTCGATTTCGACGGGTGCAGTGACAGCCGCTTTTTCGCGGGTCAGCCAGTAGGCGCGCTCGGCCTCGGCGGTCGCGTTCATGTCCAGCGTGTGGGTCGGTTCGGTCTGATATACGTGCATAAGGATCTCCTTTCTTTTAATCACATCACCCGTTGAGTTACGGGAGCCGCGGTTTTGACGTTTTGCGGGAACCTGCTGAAGTTTCCCGGGTTGTTTCACTTCACCCGTTTGAGAACCTTCGCCGCAGGTGCAGCACGCCACCGGCCGACGCCGGAATCCGGGGCGGAAGCGCAAAGTTTTTACCTGGAAAAAGTTTTCGCTGGAGAGCGGCAGCGGCCCTGGATGACAAGGAGGACTGTGGCGTGATTCAGCACCCAGGAGGAGGATCTCAAAGGGAGAACGCACAACGGAGAAGACGAGCCGGGACCCGCCGCAACGGCGATACGCGGCAGCGTAGCGATGTTGCCCTGCAGAATCCCGTCGCCGGCGACGGGATGGTGAGAGCGGCGTGGCCGGAACGGCCGCAGCAAGCGTGGGGTTGACCTTCTCCATCGGACACTAGCGAATAGCCCGAAACCCGCAGGGGTTCGGCGGAGCCTGGCGGGTGCGTTAAGCAGCTGCCCTGGCGGAGTGTGGCCTGACGACCTGGCGCGCTGGCGCGACGGGGAGCCGAAGGTGGTCGGGTTCTTCGCCTTTCTGGTTTGAAACAGCAAAAATCCGGGAGAAAATGGCACAGCTATCAGGGAAAGTGGTACAGAAGTGAGTAAAGAGAAACAGACGGCAGGAAGAAAGCGGAAGACGACTAAATGACCATAATGAGGACATAAACGGAGGGGAGGATGGGAGGCGCGCAGCGCCTCTCCCCCGCCCTTCCAGCTGGGCGCCCTGCAGCAGGTTGTTCATGCCAGGCCAGACAGGGAAAAGGGCCTCCCTGCGAACAGGGAAGCCCTTCTAAAAGCGCTTGCGGCAATGGTCCGACAACATCCGATACCCTGAATGGCGGGGGTTTCCCCCCGCCGGGGTTAGCTACTTAGCGGATTCGTAAGCCAGTATTGCAGCGACCTCCCGTTCTCCGTCCTTCAGCCTGATTTCGCAAAGCGATTTTCGGGTCAGGTATGTGAATGCCAGCAGTGTTAAACACACTATAAGCACACACCAGATAACGGGACTTCGCGGCAGTTTCATGGCCTTCTTCTCCTTGCCTTACGGCATCTAAGAGGCTATCCTGATGGTGTCGATTCATGCAGGGGCCTCGGTTAATGAAAATTAACTGGGGCTTTTGTCTTTCTGCCTCACGACACAGGTACAAACCACCGGAACATCCTGAGGCAAAAAGCCTCAAGCGCCACCGCCATTATACCGTTCATCCCTCTTTCTGCCCAGGAATAGGCAGCTAACTGTCTTAATTTATCCTGCTTATCCGTCTTCCCGGGGATCGCCCTCCCCTCTGGCCCACTCAGTAATCTGCTCATCCAGCACGGCAAGTTGCGGGTATACCGCCTCAGCCAACAGATAAAAATCTGTCTCCAGTCCGCCATGCCAGTCGGCCCATTCGGCAGACATATCATTCAGTTTGTCGACGATGGTCTGCAGCTTCTTACGCTGACTGCGTGCGAGTTTCAGTTCCTCGCGGAACGGGTTTCGTTTTCTCACGGCCAGACCTCCCGAAGAGTGATCTTGTTCGGTACCATCCAGCGTTCAAGCTCGCGTTCTTCAGGCGAACTGGCTCCCGCAACGTCGTGAACATCCAGCACAACCTCCAGCGCCGACAGGTTATACCCGCGAACCAGAGATGCCAGTGACGGACAACGTTCTGTCCACGCCCACAGCATTTTTTCCAGATCGTAGTCCCGGATATCCTGTTGTGACCAGTGGGCATACCAGGTGCGGATAGTCTCCGGTGTGTGAAATGCCAGGTCAATTTCGGCCTGCCCGGTCAGATTGTCATACTTCTCTTCCCGCTCTCTTTCTCGGCGTGCCTCCTGACGGCTGTATAGATCATCTTCACGCTGGTAACGGCTTGCCTGACGCTCTCCCACACTGAACGCCTGCTCCGGAAACAGCGATGTCACCATCGAGGTATCAAGCGGTGAATAACAATGCCGACCCCGCGAGCGAATCAGAGTATCAAATGCTTCCTCATACTGAGCGAGCGGGACTTTGTCGTCCTTGTACCAGTACACGCCGCGTACCTGGTTAATGGCGCGACCGCTAATTTTGCTGCTCCCACACAGGAACCGGAAAAAGGCCCGGGCATAAGGGTGCGGCGGATTACCGAACCGCCTGTCCTTCTGGGTTGTTTCCTCAACGTGCATAATGGCACGGAGTGCAGCTTCACGTTCTGGCAGTTGCGTCACAAGAGAGAGATGGCGTGGAATGCTCATGCTGGTATCTCCTCTTTCAGAATAGACATGATGTCGCATAGTCCGTATCCATCCCAGTGAAGGCCACTGATCTGGCACAAAATGCGGCTGATTTCACTGGCATCGAAGAACGAGGACTGGTGAACACAGGCCAGACGCTCTCCCTGAGACATGGAAATCAGCACAAGCCAGTAATCACTGATTTCACCAGGGCTGCATACCACCACTTCAAAGCGCTCATGTTCGGGGGTAAAGCGAATCTGAACCGGAAACAAGCCGCCGAACTCACTGCGAAATTCTCCGTTCATGTCCCATTTGTCAGGAAGCGCGAAGGAATTCATGACGGCATTAGTGAGTTCACTGCGATACTGAAAACCCGCTGCTCGATGGGCTTCAAACTCTTCGGCGATCATCGCGGCAAGACGGGAATGATGAATACTCATAGGGTATCTCCTTATTGCCGCCCCATCGGGGCGGCTCTCCATATCAGGCGGCTAATGCCGAGTGGTCAGTTTCAGTCTGGTTTTCTTCAATCGCTTTCGGCTGCGGAGCGCATAACCACGCAGGAACCCAGCAACTGTCTTTCAGACGATCTTCGGCAAGCTCGGCAGCATCGCCCTTCTTCATCTTCGCCGCATCGGACGCTGCCCCTTCCATTCCAGCCTCTTTCAGGGATTCGACAATCTGGTCATGCTTAACGCCTTTGAAATATCCGTCTTTGGTTGGATGCCACCAGTCGCGAAAGTTGAAATCGATCGCAGTCTCCAGCGCGTCAAGTTTACTTCGGGAGGTATGACCGTTATCGCGAGTCTGAACACCGTCAACGGAACAGGCCGTACAAAACGCCATAAGAGACATGAGCACGCCACCATCCAGCGAGAAGAACGAGGTTAAATCCTGTCGCCAGCCCTCTGGCAACAGCGCCTCAAGACGCTCACCTTCGGTCCGGATTGCGGTATATGCTTTACCCTCCTTGCCCGACGGTGCATTCATGGTCTGTGAGTAATGACCTACAGTCACGCGAACACCAAATGGATTATCCTGCTCTCCACGCCCCGTAAAGACCTCAGCACACATACGCCATGCCAGCAGCGCCACGGCTTTGGTTGGCTGGTTCATCAACGCTGCCTGAACAGCAAGCGTCCTTTCAGACGACATTTTCAGCAGTTGCGGCGCGGTAACCCCTTCGGTGATATCTTTTTTTATCGAAGTCACCGCAGGTACAGGATCCTCCCCACTTTCCGTTTCTCCGTTCTCTTTTGTCGGAAGGTCTGCAATACGGCAGACACCGCGCTGAATGACCAGTTCGCCATACTGGTAGCTGACCACAACACCCGCAGAGGCTTTCATCCCATCCGTCCAGGCACGTTGTCCTGCTTCTTCCTGCATACGACAGATTTCGGCATCAAGCTCGTCAGCTTCATCACAGGCACTGTCAAACGTACTAAATTTCTCTTTCAGTTCATCCAGACGCGCCTGTTCTTCATCGGTATAGACGGTTTCTGGTTTTTCCAGCAGCAGGTAGTCTTGCACGTCCTGACCATAACGACTTACCGTTTCTGGACGACCCATACTCCACGACCAGCCCTCGCTCAGTTCGTGTTGCAGTGCAATCGTGTCCAGTTTTTCCTGTACAAGGCGCTGAACCAGTACGCTGTCAGCCGTTCCAGCCCCCTCTTCCTTGGAAAACAAATCTTCACGAACCACACCGCCAGCGGTTTCATATGCTTCACGACCCACAAAGAGAAAGGCTGAACTGGTAACAGAAATTTCGGTTTCTGTGATCGCACGTTTTAGTAAATGAGCCTGAACAGATCCCCACTGCGCGTAGACGCTGTCAAACACCTGAACCTGACGTTCCTGACTGGATTCAAGGCACAGAGCCTGACACTGCTCAACAGTGATTTCATCCTGTGCCAGCTTATCCAGCAGTGCTGGGGCAAGGTTTGCCAGTTTCAACATGCGCTGAACATGGCGGGAACCATAGCCCAGACCATCACCAATCTGCGCGGCGGTTTTGCCCTGCGCCGCCAGCTTACCAAAGGCCATAATTTGCTCGGCAGGGTGCATCGCCTCCAGTTCATTGTTCTCAGCGTAAGACGCTTCAACAGCCAACTCGTCACTGACACACTTAACCGGAACCTGATAATCAGCACCAATACGTCCCGTCTCGCACAACAGATTCAGTGCGGTGAGACGTCTACCACCTGCAGCAACTCCGGATTTGCCCTCCGGCAGCACGTGAACCACGAGGTTATGCAGAAGCCCGAGGTTTTCAATCGAGTTAGCCAGACGTTTAACACTGTCAGCGGTGTAAGGGATAGTACGCACGTTCAGCGGAGATTTAATAAGATCGGACAGCGGAACGTATGTGATAACAGCGGAATCAAGCGCGCTTTTCAGTTCTGCGCTGATAACTTTATTCTTCGGGTTGGCCTTTTTGGCTGATTTTGCTTTAACATTTGCTACTGACATCGTTATTTCCTCCATTTTAATGATTGTCGCGTTCTGCGGAGGTGCATCTCCGCAGAACACCTTTCGTTTACTGCTGTACTGCCCTGCCGTGACTTTTCAGGTAGCCGTTCAGTACCTGTCCGGCATCCGGCTGGAAATTCCAGACCCGTTCAATCAACTGCTCATGTTCGTCACGCATAACTAACTGAAAATGCGATGACTGATCGTTTTCTAACGTCACATTGGAGTAATACGCAGACACGTTTTTCGCGTCTTCGCGTGTAAAAGCGCCCAACGGAAGCAGTGGCGCAGGAGCATTGACGACTTCGCCATTCAGCAGCGCCGCCAGCGCATGATCCTCAGCCGTAGGCTGCCGTAATGACTCAGGCTGATTCAGAAAATCCTTCAACGATTTGCACATCACAAAACCCCTCTGGTCTGGTTTTCAGAGGCAAAGCCTCTCCTGCCGTCCTCTTTCTGGTGTTTTCACACACTGCGGAGGACCTTTCCGCGAGAGCGTAACGGGCACGGCCCGGTGAAGCTGTCCAGGATTAGCGGGAAATTTATTCCGGCTCGTCCGGAAAAAATTTGCTGATAAAGCCCCGGCGGTCCTGGCCAGCAAGACGGGTTGTGGCGGTATCAGCGACCGGAAAGGCACTCAGCAGGGAATGAACGCAGAGGAAGTGGCGGGAGAGAGCCGGCAACGTCAACAACGTTGCCCCTTACACCCCGGAACGGGGTGCATCGAGCGCAGGAACGGCGCGACAGGGCGGCGCGACCGGAACGGTCGCTGCAAGCCAGCCTTTGACGTTGCGACAGCCTGGGATGGAAACCCGCTGCCCGAAGGTTTACCGGAGGGCCGGGCAGAGACAGCGCAGCTGGCTCGGTGCGAAGCATGACAGCCCCGGTTCCCGAAGGGAAGTCGCCCGGGTAAACCAGCCCGTGGAAAAAAAGTATCTGAAAGCCCCGGTTTTTATCGTTCTGGTTATGGTTCTGGCCACGCGGTCCACGCCCACGCCCACGCCCACGCCCACGCCCACGCCCACGCCCACGCAGGTCAGCATGTTTCAGAAACGACAGCAGGAAAAGCAGATTTCAGAACTGATTCATTACCGGCTTCACCGGCGGAGGGAATGCGCCGCAGGCGCTTTCCCCTGCCGTCATCCCGCAGGGATGACATGGTTTTCCCGCGCGCGAACAGGCGGCTCATTGGCCGCCTCCGGGACTAATATTTAACTTTTTGCTGGATAAACTGGCCGCCGATAAAAAGTTGCTCGCGACGAGTCAACAAATCACAAATATCGTCAAGGAGCATTGGCGTCGTTATAGGTCTGAGGCCTAATTCCCTGCGGCGTTCGTTTACCAGAGTTTTGTAGTGTTTCAGAATTTTGCGTGTTTCAGGTGTCATTTTCATAGGGAACCTTTTTCCGGCAGGGTTTCCCCTGCCTTATCTGAATTAGCGACGAAAAACATAGCCATCAATGAAGTTGAAAGTGTCGATAAACAAATCACGGGCAAACGCGTCATAGTCAAAGTAGCCGCGCAGGCTCTCAGGGATAGCCGCCAGCAGGCTGTGTTCGTTCACGTAGTCCACAGCAAAATCTTCTTCGCTCACGGCCTCGCCATAGTAGGCGTCTTCGAACGCGTCAAAGTCGCATTCGCCGCTGTATTCGGCCCACGCGATAAATGCCGCGTCCTTACCTACATCCTTCGCCTGTTTGTAGGCATCGATGAAATCCCAGTCCACAGAGCTTTCAGAGGCAAACTGAGAAGGAATGCCTTCCCAGTCCTGAAACATCAGTTCCGGGTCATGCTCATTCGCGTGGAGCGCGTGGCAGGCTTCCAGAAAGTCTTCTTTCTCGTCGAAATCGGTCAAATCAAACCATTTTCCGGCCAGGCTGCCACAGTTGTATTTGTGATAAGTGCCAACGTATACCGCCGGGGTGGTGGTGCTGATAGTGTTCATGGGTGTTCCCTCCATAGTCCAGGTTATCTGAGTACCGGCTTACGCCGTGCCGACACGACAGCCCGACGAAAAGCGGAGGATGCAAGGTCGGAAGCGGAGGCCGCAGCGCAGATAAAGCAGAGGCGGTCTGGACGGTTTTTCTGCGAATTTTTGAGCAGAAAAACAACGGGAAGAACGCCGATAATCATCAAAAATAACTGCGACCGGGTGACGGTGGAGGTGGCGCCAGCCACGTGCCTTGCATACGCAGCGGTCGGGCTAAAGTGAAGGCACGGCGTTAGCCGCAGACCGCACGAAATCTCATCCCGCGCGCGCCCGTAACAGCGTGGAGGTCGCGCTGGTATAGCGGAGCAGCGCGACATCCGATTCCTGTTCAGAACTGCGGGGCAATCTGCCCCGCCCGTCGGTCACGCAGCAATCCGGATTCCGGAGAATGACCGCATCATCGCGTCAATTTCGACGCGGGCCTCGCTGACCGCATCACGTAACCAGCGGCGCTCAAACCATACGCGTGATGGGCTGTCCGGGTGACGCAGCGCGAACGGTACGTCCGTGACACCAACAACGCGACCGCGACATTCGAGACGGATCTGGAGGCGACGAAACGTTTCCTGCCCGTCGAGGACGGCTTTCAGGCGCGCGTCGAGAGTGTCGTTATCCCACTCGGTATCATCGCTTCCGGCTTCCACTTCAATCACGGAGAGCGTGAAGTTGCGCGTCCGGCGGGTAAACACCAGAGGATCAGCAGCAGGACGCAGGGCTTCTGTCAGGCGGTATCCGGCAGCGGCGACACAGCTACAGACATGGTTGATTTCGTCTCGCAGGGCTTTCAGGAGGCACAGGATTTGTTTTACCGACATCCCGGCAGGACAGTTATCGTATTCCAGCGAAATCGTGCCAGCGTGGGCTTTGCGGTGGCCCAGCGAGTTGCGGTAAAGACGAACAATCAGATCGCTCCCGCTAACTAATGGCAGCAGTTCATTCAGTGCGCTATCCGGCATCAGGCCACGCAGCGCAATTTCAGGCAACAGGCGCAGCAGATCGGACGCCCCCAGTTGGCCATAGAAAGCGACGCCTTCCCCACGCGAATAATTCAGGCTGGTATCGATATCCATCGTGGCTGGCCAGCCACGGGCAACCAGCGTGTTACGGGTGTGACGGTGCATAAAGCGATAAGCGGTGGTCATAGTTTTCTCCTTGTCTCGACGCGGCGACTGCTTCGCCGTGCCGATACGACAGCCCGACGATCCGCGGGAAATGCAAGGGCGGAACCGGAGGCCGCAGCGCAGATAAAAGCAGAAACGGTCTGGACGGTTATCGAGCGAAACCTGAGCGAGAGAACGACGGGAAGAACGTTGAAAAACATAAAAAATTTACTGCGACCGGGCGATGGTGGAGATGGCCCGGCCATGTCCCTTGCATTAACCGCAGTCGGGCTATAGTGGAGGCACGGCGTTGACACCCGCCGCGACACCGGCGCGGCATAAAAAGCGGAGTCCACGACATCCTTATGGCTGATTTGGCGGGCTGACAATGCAGCCCGGCCACGGTTAGCGGGTGAATTCGTCCCAGTGTTCGTTGAACTGATTCTGAACCCGCGGGCTTGTCAGATCACCGGTAACAACCCAGGCATCCAGGAATTTAAGCTCCTGCAGGATAGAACTTTCAACATCATCAAGCAGTGTGATGCTGTTAAACCAGACCGACTTTCCGGAACGATAAGCCCATCGGCAGCCATCACTCTCTTCCAGGCATTCCTGCCACCAGGTTCTCCCCATATAAACAACCCCGGCTTCCGCCAGCGCCAGACTCTCCGCCTGGATCAGGAAATATGCCGGAAACTCAAGATCAGAAACTTCGATATCGACGCCAATCAACCAGGTATTCATTATTTCTTTGCCTCTTCAATCGCCCACTGCAGGTGATCCCAGTTGAAACCGATATTGGCATCATGGCATTCATCAGCGAGTGCCATCGCAGCCTCAATCGTCTCGTTGTCCAGCGTGTTATCGAGCGAAAGGAAATCGTCGGCCAGCCAGAACGTCCCTGTACAAAGTGCATCCAGAGGATGTTGCTGCAATCTGGCAATCATCCCCGATACAGTCATTTCACGACGCCACAGACCAGGTGTCGGGAAAACTGCGTTGGCCACATCAAACCACTCCCAGTCTCCTGGCGGTACCGGCCATTTCACCATTTCGGTCTGAACGCCTGGTAGCCGGGACAGACGCTCAAGGATCTCCCCCAGGGAAAACTTATGGCCACTTACATCGTCACTGGCCAGACAGTGGCCATTGAGAAACACCGCATGCTGGCCATCATCCAGCGTAATACACGTCAGCTTAAACATATTTCCCTCCTTAACCCGGCACCCATCTGCGCCGTGCCGACACGACAGCCCGACGATCAGTGGTTAATGCAAGGGCGCCAGCAAGGCCGGTAGCCGGTAATAGCAGAGGCGTTCCGGACGGGTTTTCCGTGAAAATTGAGCGGAAAACCGACGGAAGGAACGACGATAAGACGTTAAATCACAGGCGGCCGGGTGCAGCTGGCGGCGCAGCTTCCCTTGCATTCACCACAGTCGGGCTATAGTGAAGGCACGGCGCACCCATGCCTGAAGATGGGATAACCAGACGCTGCCGGTTCAATACCGGCAGTGGATGGCTGGGGAGAGATGATGAGCCCCGGTTTCCCGGGGACGTCTTCAGGAAAAGCTGGAGGTTAATTCCCGATCGTGGATGATACGCTGGCGTACCTCGTCAGCCAGAGCATGAAGCGCTTTCAGCGGTAGCCAATGGCGTACTGGCGCTCCCGGACGAATAATGCAAATGCCGGCGCTGCGGTCACCTTCGCGGACCATATCAAAATCACGGTAAATCGCGAGGCCAACGGCAACAACTGCGGCCCCGTGGTGAAAAATTTCTGTCAGCCATAGTTGCTGTTGTTCAGCATCCGGGCGCATCAGCGGCGGCATATCATTCCACGCTTCACCAAAAACCCAGAAGTGGCGTGTCTGGCGCTCAAAAATATTAATCCCTTCATACTGGGCTCCGGTCATGTCGTTAATAATGCCGGCATCAATGAAGATCTGACGGCACAGGACCATCAAATCGGCTTCAATCGCTTCAGTCAGGCCAATACAGATCGGGTTCGCCTCCTCAAAATCAACCCGAACACAAGGATCACCTTTCAGGATTTCGCCGCTGACGCTTGCACACAGGTTGAGATCACTGCACATCTGCTGCAGGCCATGGACCGCACGGGTATCAAGATGGCCACGTGAAGCAATCGCCGGCAGCATCGCCATAATAGATTCGGTAGTGACATGGCCCGAAATAGTGAAGCAATAACAGTTTGCATCAGGCTGGACAACGACTGACGACGGCCAGTTGTTTTCTGACAGGATCTGACGGCTGCGGGTTGGTGCAAGAGTCATATAAAGATTCATAGGGTACTCCTTCGTTTGATTTACCGGGCTTCTTCTGCCGTAGCTTTTACGTACGGGAGGATATCTCCCGCCATAAGCGACAGGCGGCAACGTGCCATCAGGCAAAAATCAAGTTCCGGAGGCAAAGCCGCAGCGCAAGCGACCAGAGGGAGTGCGAACGGGTGCAGCAGCAGGCGACTTTATTTTTGCCGGCACGGTGCAACTGTTTAAGCGATGGCTGGAGATAATCTGACTGCAATAGAGCAGCAAAGTGACTTCATTGGATATACCCACATCGTTATCCCCCGATTCTGTGGATAAGTAACCCAGCTCTCAACGAGTGCAAGGTACCACATCACCGGTGGAGTTTTTCCAGGAACTACAGAGGGTTAAAGGCAGCAAAAAATCAATACTTGAAAGTGTCTTCAATAAGGCAATAATACTGTATATGCAAACAGTGTTATTTGAGGTGGTTATGTTTGAGTTTATACGTGCTGACAGCAATCCAGAGTTGACGCCCATCCCTCTCTATAGCGATCGCTGCCAGGCTGGGTTTCCCTCACCGGCCCAGGACTACGTGGAGGCCGAATTAGACCTGAACCAGTACTGTATATCGCGGCCCAGCTCAACCTACTTTGTACGAGCTATCGGCAACTCGATGACCGACATCGGCCTGCATTCGGGCGACTTGATGATCGTCGATAAAGCCGAACAGGCTCAGCACGGAGACATCGTCATAGCTGAGATAGAGGGAGAGTTCACGGTTAAGAGATTGCTGCTGAGGCCACGGCCTGGACTGCAGGCGATGAACCCAGCCTACCCAACTCTATGGCCAGACCCGGAGAACCTGCAGATCTTCGGTGTCGTGACGGCATTTGTGCACAAAACCCGGGGACATGATTGATGTTCGCCCTGGCTGATGTGAACAGCTTTTATGCGAGTTGTGAGAAGGTCTTTCGTCCTGACTTACGTGATAGACCAGTGGTTGTTCTTAGCAATAACGATGGTTGTGTTATAGCCAGATCTAAGGAAGCGAAGCGGCTTGGAATCAAAATGGGGATCCCCTGGTTTCAGCTAAAAGCAATGCAGTTCCCGGAGAAAGTCCTAACGTTTTCCAGTAATTATGAGCTGTACGCAAGTCTGAGCAACCGGGTCATGGCACATCTGGAAGAATTGGCGCCCCGCGTTGAGCAGTATAGTATCGACGAAATGTTCCTGGATATTCGCGGCATCGATGGCTGTACTGACTTTGAAGATTTCGGACGGCAGCTGCGCGAGCACGTCCTAAGAGGAACCGGACTGACAATTGGTGTCGGGATGGGACCGACAAAAACTTTAGCAAAATCAGCACAATGGGCTTCTAAGGAGTGGCCGCAATTTGGGGGCGTGCTGGCCCTGACTACTGGCAATCTCCGTAGGACAGAGAAACTGCTCTCACTGCAGCCAGTGGAGGAAATCTGGGGGGTTGGTCGCCGCATAGGCAAAAAGCTGAATACATACGGCGTGACAACTGCGCTGCAGCTGGCGCGCATGAACCCTGCCTTTGTACGCAAGAACTTTACCGTGGTGCTGGAGCGGACAGTACGCGAGCTGAACGGTGAGGCCTGTATATCTCTTGAAGAGGCACCGCCCGCAAAGCAGCAGATTGTCTGCAGCCGATCATTCGGAGAGCGCATCACGACTTACGAAGCGTTGCGACAGGCTATCTGCCAGTACGCCGAACGCGCGGCTGAAAAATTGCGGGGAGAACATCAGTTCTGCCGGCACATATCGGTCTTTATCAAAACCTCCCCTTTCGCAGTCAACGAAGCTTATTACGGCAACGTGGCCAGTGAAAAGCTTCTAGTGCCTACACGCGACACCCGAGACATCATTAATGCCTCAGTAAAAGCCCTGGACTGTATCTGGCTCGACGGGCATCGATATGCAAAGGCTGGAGTAATGCTGAATGACTTCACCCCTACGGGAGTAGCACAGTTAAATCTTTTCGATGACGTTAAGCCGCGGGAATGTAGCGAGGAGCTAATGAAAGCCCTGGATGGCATAAACCATTCAGGGCTCGGGAGGGTATGGTTTGCTGGGCGCGGAATAGCGCCGGACTGGCAGATGAAAAGAGAAATGCTGTCGCCGGCATACACAACTAAATGGACTGATATACCGTGCGCCTCAATTTGAGTATCAGAGAAAGCTCTTCATTTTTTCTCGGGCTTCTTCCAGTCGCTGCTGCTCATCATCCTCTACGACTTCGGGCTTGATTGCAGGGGTAAACTGCCCAGCTCCCAGTTCCTGAAGCACTGAGCGAATATCAGCCTGCGTAGGTTTCCATCCGGTGGTCTGGCTGAGCAGCCCGGTCAACTGGTCAGCTGTAAACTCCTTGTTCAGCATCGCGGCCAGAAGCGCGGGTAATCTAGGATCCAGTTGCTGCAGAGCCATTCCGGAAATAAACGCATTCCGGAACAACTCGCCCCGGGTAGAACGGGGAACGGCTTCAATGACTTCCAGAGCCTGTCTGTCTGCATCCTTCTCAGGATGCAGATATAACGTGAATTTTTTCCGTTCCTCACTCACTTCATTACTCCCCTTTAAATACGGCGATCGCTTCTACCAGTGCGGTCTGTGGAGAGGCCATCATAACCACTTTCGGGCCCAGATGTTGCCATGCCGCCTGGACTGCCGTTTCGATAAGCGGTGCACCACCACCGACAATATAAACCCGGTTTACATGACGGAAATCGGCAAGGTCATCCACCACCCGAGCCCCCAGACTGGCGATTGCGCTTTCAATGGTATCCATCACCAGTGGGATTTTGCTCTCGTCATTAATCACCTGACGGACAAAATCCATATCGTGGCGGTGTTTTATCAATTCATCAGCCACCATGGCACTGGTATCACTTGAAGCCATACGAAGCGCACTGAGGGCACTCTGAGTGACCATTGACACACCAATATCCGAATTACCATGAATGGCACTGACCGCATCAAACTGCCCGACAATGACGCCAACATCTAGAGTCGTCCCGCCAAGGTCGATTACCAGCGATTTCTCGTAAGGCCCGACACTGTCTTTTACCAGACGGGTAAACACGGCAGGCAGGGATTCCGGCATAACTTCAACGTGTTCAATACTGAACGTCTCACCTTTATTCAGTTTTACCGGCCGCATAAGGTTGTCGATCTTGCGCTGAATGTTGAGCTCATTCTTCTGGCATTCTTTTGTATAGAACTCACTGATAGGCAGTGTCACCGTCAGTGAAACAGCCTGTGGCTTCAGCCCGCTGTTAAGTAATGCATGATGTACAGCCAGAACATTCACATCCGTGTACTGATACTCAATATGAGTCGTCAGGATGGACTGATTGCTGACTTCATCATAGGTGTACTTCTTGCCATCGAGCTCATAGTTAAAAGTCTGTCGATTTCCCAGCCCCTCTACCTTCCAGCCGGTACGGAACGAGTTCGCAGATACTGACGTCTGCAGCTTTTTCCCGGCATACCAGGCAAGTTTTACGTTTGTTGATCCGTCGTCACAGAAAATATTCATTGTCATTCCTTAGCCCAGATATCGATAACACTCAAAGTGAGTATTAACAATTATTCTCACGGCAGTGCAACTACTCACTTTGAGTCCCTTCGAACATGATAATATCAAAACAAACTCATAATCAAATCATTTGAACATCGAAAACACATTATTTTAATATTACTTTAATATCATACTGAGTTGAGGTAACTTTCACCAAAAAGCATCGCTATCGGTTGACATGACAGCCAAAAAAACTATCATCATGATATTGTTTTAATATTAAAAAGGGATTGCAATGATACTTACGATAGCTAACACAAAAGGTGGCGTAGGTAAGTCTACGCTCGCGGTCAACATTGCCGTAAAAAGAGCCCTTCAGGGGAAAAAAGTTTGGTTAGTCGATGGTGATAAACAGGGTTCGTCGCAAACAGCTATTTTGGTTCGTTCAGAGGACGGTGTTGAGCCAGGTATTGCTTGCTCGCATTACCCTGAAGGTCCGGTATTAAGGAGCCAGGTTTTACAACAGAAAGATAACTTTGACGATATCATCATCGAATGTGGGGGCCGAGACTCCACTGCTATGAGGGCAGCTCTGACAATCACAGACGTCCTTTTAGTCCCTTCAGCACCGGGAAGTTTCGAAGCTTGGGCTATGGATGCCAACGCCGAACTAATCAAAGAAGCGCGGAGCATAAGAGATGGGTTGGTCTGCTATTCGCTTTTGAACAAAGCAGATACTCAAGCCAGATCCTCCTACAACAGAGATATGCTGGAAATGATGGAAGAGTACAAAGAGGACATCCCAATCCTCGACAAAGTCATCTATCAAAGAAAAGTCTACGCCAATGCTGCAGGCAGTGGAAGGACCGTGAGTGAACTGAAATTACGTTCGCATGAAAAGATTGCAGTGCAAGAGCTAGATACTCTCATATCAACACTATTTGAATAGTTAAATGCAATCAAAATAATATTAAAGTAATGTATAGGTGATATGAAATGGCGCTCCAAAAAAAACCCAAAAACCAGCAATCTGTTTCAAATAATGAGGCAGTAGAAAACTTCATAAACTCAGCCCCCGATGCAAAACTCCCCGCGTCGAAGGGAGTTGTTAAAGGTAAAAAACAGCAGATCACAATCACGATGGACCCTGAACTGATTAAGCGTATAGATGAAGCAGCTGCAGAGAACGGGCAATCGCGCGCTGCTTTCATTAATATGTCATGCATAAACATACTGGACTATGGTTTGCAAATTGCTGGCAAGAAGAAAATCAGCGACTAAAAACATTAAAACACAATGAAAGCAATTTCAATTTGATGTTGTTTTAATATTAAAACAACATCAAATCAATCTTTTCTGAATCTTACTGCTATCTTAGATTTTTTTTATCATCGCAACAGCCTCAGCCCCGGACATCTGAAACTGTACCCGGTGCCGTGCCGCCACATCGAGTGCAAACACCTTCGTGTAGACCTCCGTTGAACTGATACTCTTATGCCCCATCAGACTCTGCAGCACCTTCAGCGGAATACCGTTGTACAGCATATGCATGGCATAGGAATGCCGAAAAGTATGTGGAGTCACCGCTACCGAGAATGTCACACCGTCGGCCGCAGCGGATTCAACCGCTTCACTCAGCCAGGTTCTGACGGTGCGGTCCGTAATTTCCCAGATGCGTGCTTTCTCTGTTCTGCCAGTACGTTTATTTCGGCGCTCGAGGGGAATTTTCAGCGTGGCCACCATCATCTCCAGCTGACTGACGTACTGTTTATCTGACAGCGGCACCAGGCGATGAGCCTGGCTGCCAGCAGGCATTCTTCCTGCTGTTCTGGCCGCCTTTTCTGCCCGCTGTTTCAGGGTGGCCAGCTGCACAAACGGGTAGGGTGGCGCCAGCGAAAAATCACTCCGGGTCAGCGCCAGCGCTTCGTTAATGCGCGCGCCGGTATTCCACAGCGTGGCCAGCAACATCTTGCGGTGCAGATCGGGGACATAATGGAGTAGGGCGCTTACTTCCGGCGCCAGCAGATACTTCGGCAGTTCGTCCTGGACGATCGCCATCTGACGCAGGGCCAGAGCCGCCGGGTAATCGATGGCCACAGGTAGCTGTGCTGCAGGAACATTGGTTTGAGTGACCGGCATGAGATGACTCATTGCTTTAACACCCCGGAAAATCTGAAGGGCCGATAATAAACATCACCAGGCCGTCGCGGCAACGTTCAAGCTCCGCCTCACTGGCAGAAGAAGACAGCCTGTGCAGGTTCGCGGGGGTCGCGTCCAGAGGATATAAATCCTGGCTGAACAGCGACAGATTATCTTCACTGCATGTGAGACCTGCCGCTCCCAGATACCGGGAATAATCAGACAGTATGGACCGGCGTTCTGCTTCAGGCAGTGACTCAAAATACCCCAGATACTCATCAGTAAAAGCAGAATCGGCGATCCCCCTGACCACGCCGGCCATTTCCTGACAGATATCCAGCTGCAGCACCGCCGCAGGGAAGATATCCTCCCGGTGTCCGCCACAGGATGCGGAGGCCAGCCGCCACTGACGGTTGGTGCTGACCGGTACTGTCCGAGTCGACGCAAGCACCAGGACCGGCAGTTTACCCGTCCACGTTTCAAAAGGTTCGTCAAAATAATCAGCAGGAATATCGGCAAGAGCCATTCCATCCCATGTTGACACTGTCATGTTGCTCCTCGTTATAGTTTATATGCGGCGGGTAACCAACCGGGAGCCGGCGGCAGCGGAGAACAATTCCAGGGATGTTGCGCTGCCAGTTCCTGAATATCGTCGTCATACAGCCCAGTCCCGCCAAAATCAAACGCCGGCCAGCGCTGGCAGGCATAGCAGTAGGCCAGAAAACCCTCATCCCGCTTCCGGGTCAGCCAGTACACCCAACTGATGGCGTAAATGTCCTGCGAGTAAGCCCCCCAGGCCACAAAAAACGCAAAGCGGGTCCAGTGGGCCAGTTCGGGGTAAAGTGGACGCATGGCAGCCAGTTCATTCAGCGTCTGCTGGTCAAGACTGAAATCCTGCTCTTCCGTGTCGGTAACAAATGTCTCCAGATCAAACTTAAACTTTTCCATCCAGTGTTCCTTTATTATTGAGAAATCCCGCCTTACCCTCTGTTAATGCTTCTATCTGAAGCTTGCCCAGAAGTCAGGCCGAATGTCATACAGCATTGTGTCACCAACATCAGCCAGCTTTTCATCAAATTCCCCCTTATCGGGAAGACAACCATCCTTGACATCAGAAACGTCGCTTAACTCTCTTAGATGCCAGAATTCGCAGTCTGGCTCCTGGATAGCAATAACAAAACCGTATGAATTCACCAGGTAACGCGGATTAACCGGATATTCTAAATCCCTAATCCATAATGGAGTGCTGTTTGGGATACCAAGAGCCATTCTTATTTCCAGTAATGTCCTGTTACCAGTTCGACCAGCAGTACATCGTTTACACATAAAATAGTCACTCAGAGTAATTATTACGGGCGGCAGATCTGTCTGCGCACAACCCTGCGTCTGTCACCCGGATGATTTTCCCCTGCCGTCATCATTTATAAGAGGATAATGAGCAGGCATATAGCCACGCCGTTAAATTACCGGATGGCCGTTTCGGTGTGATCCGATTTATTGCGTATTTAACAGTTTCCGGAAGTGTACCACGCACACGAAATAAGCAAAGCGGCAATATCTGCCCCTGCGCGACGGATCACGGGGAAGGGGATAAACACAACATATAGAAGAAAACGCAGCTGATGGCATGGCACATGTTGTGTTTCTGCGCCGCTGCGCGCCGGAGGCCGGAGAGAAGATCCGGAACAGCCAGAAATCGGATCTGCCCGGCGGAAAACACGCAAAGGATATGATAGTAGGCAATTCACATTAAATCATACTGGATATGATATTTATCATTAATCGCAAAATCATATCTGATATGATTATTACACACAGAGTGGAAAATCATTCATGATATGATTTTTTACTCAAGCGACATTTTCAGACGGAGCGTGCAGGATGGATGAGAAAGAAGTGAATTTTTCACTCAGCTATGAGCAACTGACCCGGATAGCGGAAGAACGTATCCGTGAATTCGAGCTGGACAGCCAGGGCGCCAAATACATCAGCGAATCGAGTAAGGCCAGCACCCTTCTGGGATTCTGGTATGAACTGGCCATTACTGGTGCGCCAATGAAAAATTACGAACAAACCAAAGCGCTCATCGACGCCGATCATCAGCGTCTCAGAAAGCTCATCTGGCCAGAGACGGATAAGTAATGACTAAGACACGCCGACCATCGCCGCTGCAGCGGCGGGTGCTGATTGTGCTGGCCGCCCTCGATGCGAAACGTCCGGGACCGGTGGCCACGCGGGATATTGAGCGGATGCTGGAGCAGGGCGGGGACGCCCCGGTGTACGGGCCGAACCTGCGCGCCTCCTGCCGGCGTATGGAGGCCGCAGGCTGGCTGCGCACCCTGCGCGCCCCGAACCTGCAGCTGGCCGTCGAGCTGACGGACGCCGGCCGTGCGCTGGCCGCTCCGCTTCTGGCTGACGAACAGGCGCGTGTCCTGGCGGAGCAACGCACGACGGAGATCCGGGTTCTGCCCCTGGTCCGGATAAAGCCGGTATACGAGTCTGACAGGTTCGGTGACGACCGGCCGGTGGAGCTGGACGGTCGCTGGCACCTGGCGTGCCGGGGCGACTACGTTATCCGTCTCGACGGCACCACCTGCCTGCAGCTGTGGAACACGGCCGGGCAAGTGATGCGACAGGAAGGCGACCCCCTGCAGGTGGCTGAGTGGTTACAGGCCTGTCACGATGCCGGCATTGATATCCGCCTGCAGATCAACGAAAGCACCGCGCCGGAACAGGGTACACCTTCACTGAAAGGGGCTGAGTTTCCCGGCGGGCAGGCTGCAGACACGACGGAAACCTGGTACCGGTACCTGCTGAGGGCACTGCGACAATACGATGTGCAGGGGCTGTCCGCCACAAACCCGGAGCACCTTAACGCAGTGAAGCCCGGCAGGCGTAATAAGGAACAACCGCTACAGGAACGTTTTCTGGCACTGGCGAAAACGGTGGAAGGGACCCCTGGTGCCCTTCGTTCGGATCGGTATGAAGAGGATGCCGGCCCGCTGCTGACAGAGTTGCTGGACGGATTCGGGTTCACGCCGGACCAGGCTTCCCGCCTCATCCGCCTTATCCGCTGGCCGCTGATGAGTCAGGAAGAATATGACCGGCGCGAGCTGAACAGCCTGCTGGATGAACTGGAACAGCGACAGCTGTACTGCAACCGCGAGCAGCTGACTGAGATTGTGTTTTCACCGGTCCGCCAACCCGGCGAGCGCTGGACTGACCGTCTGCAGTGGCTCCTGATTACGGACGGATTCGGGTTCTGCAGTCCGCTGTCCCGTGACGCAGGCGCCCGGGCGTTGGCGATCCTGGCCGGCTACACGGGGCAGGAGGTGGCGGAACATCTGGCCACGGTGATCGTCTGGAACAACCACAGCGCGGGGACGCCGTCATGAGCACAGGCAACGTCCATTTGATTGTAACCTGCACGCGCCGCAAAACCGTGCCTGCAGGTGATGCGGTCTTTCCGGATGAACGTGACGTGGAGAGAGCTTACGGGCTCTGGATGGAAAGACTGGCGCAGGCCCGTCGCGGATCGCCCCCCATGACCGCCGGCGAACTGTATACGGGCCAGCACTGGTGCAGGGCAGTTGCAGCTGCGGCGCGAAACGGTGCCGAAATGTGGGTGATTTCAGCTGGCCTGGGGCTACTACATGCCTCTGATCCCGTGGTCCCGTATGAGGCGACATTTTCCTCGATGCCGTTCTGCCATCGCACTCACTGGGAACGACTGACAACACGTCCACTTTCGGAACGACGGTGTACCTCCCTGAAAATGCTGATGCAGACAAGGCCTGACGATCGGTTTGTAGTGGCGGCCTCCCCAGTATACCTGCGTGCCGTGGAATCAGACCTTCTCGCGGGAAGGTACACGCTACGAGCACCTGAACAGTTGACGGTTGTCACCTCAAAAGGCTATCAGGGGTCGTCTCAGAATTCGGAAAATAAAGCACGCTAAGGCGTAGTCACCCCGTGACTCCCCCGCGCCGATGCAGCGAGCTTCGTTCCGTCTTGCAGTGACGCAATCAGCGGGCAGGAAACGTTCCCTTTCCGCGCATGGCAGGCGCACACCAGTTCAGACAGCACGGCCTCCATGCGTGCCAAGTCGGCCATCTTCTCGCGCACATCCTTGAGCTTGTGCTCGGCCAGGCCGCTGGCTTCCTCGCAATGGGTGCCATCCTCCAGCCGCAGTAGCTCGGCGATTTCGTCCAGGCTAAAGCCCAGCCGCTGGGCCGATTTCACGAACCGCACTCGTGTTACATCCGCCTCGCCATAGCGGCGAATGCTGCCATAGGGCTTGTCTGGCTCCGGCAGCAGGCCCTTGCGCTGGTAGAACCGGATGGTCTCCACATTGACCCCGGCCGCCTTGGCAAAAACGCCAATGGTCAGATTCTCAAAATTAATTTGCATATCGCTTGACTCCGTACATAACTACGGAAGTAAGCTTAAGCTATCCAAACCAAATTTGAAAGGACAAGCGTATGTCTGAACCACAAAAGTCTGAACCACAAAACGGGCGCGGCGCGCTCTTCGCCGGTGGGCTGGCCGCCATTCTTGCGTCGGCCTGCTGCCTGGGGCCGCTGGTTTTGATCGCCTTGGGGTTCAGCGGGGCATGGATCGGCAACCTGACGGTGCTGGAACCCTATCGCCCGTTCTTCATCGGCGCAGCGCTGGTCGCGCTGTTTTTCGCCTGGCGGCGCATCTACCGCCCGGCGCAAGCCTGTAAACCGGGTGAGGTCTGCGCGATTCCCCAAGTGCGAGCTACTTACAAGCTCATTTTCTGGATCGTGGCCGCGCTGGTCCTGGTCTCGCTCGGATTTCCCTACGTCATGCCATTTTTCTATTAATCACAGGAGTTCATCATGAAAAAACTGTTTGCCGCCCTCGCCCTCGCTGCCGTTGTTGCCCCCGTGTGGGCCGCCACCCAGACCGTCACGCTGTCCGTGCCTGGCATGACCTGCGCCTCTTGCCCGATCACTGTCAAGCACGCGCTTTCCAAGGTTGAGGGCGTGAGCAAGACCGACGTAAGTTTCGACAAGCGCCAGGCCGTCGTCACCTTCGACGATGCCAAGACCAACGTCCAGAAGTTGACCAAGGCGACCGAGGACGCGGGCTATCCGTCCAGCCTCAAACGCTGATCCGTTAACCGAACTCGGGAGCGACACATGGGACTCATCACGCGCATCGCTGGCAAAACCGGCGCGCTCGGCAGCGTCGTTTCCGCGATGGGCTGCGCCGCCTGTTTTCCTGCCATCGCCAGCTTTGGCGCGGCCATCGGACTGGGCTTCTTGAGCCAGTACGAGGGGCTATTCATTGGCATCCTGCTGCCGATGTTCGCCGGCATCGCGTTACTCGCCAATGCTATCGCTTGGCTCAATCATCGACAGTGGCGACGCACGGCGCTCGGCACGATAGGCCCGATCTTGGTGCTGGCAGCGGTGTTTTTAATGCGGGCTTACGGCTGGCAGAGCGGTGGACTGCTCTATGTCGGCCTGGCCTTGATGGTTGGGGTGTCGGTCTGGGATTTCATCTCGCCAGCACATCGCCGCTGCGGGCCGGACAGCTGTGAATTGCCAGAACAACGTGGCTGACGGCAACAGCCGTAGCCACCACAGAAAAGGAAAAATACATGACCACCCTGAAAATCACCGGGATGACCTGCGACTCGTGCGCGGCTCACGTCAAGGAAGCCTTGGAGAAAGTGCCCGGCGTGCAATCGGCGCTGGTGTCCTATCCGAAGGGCACAGCGCAACTCGCCATTGAGGCGGGCACGTCATCGGATGCGCTGACTACCGCCGTGGCCGGACTGGGCTACGAGGCAACGCTTGCCGATGCGCCACCGACGGACAACCGCGCCGGCCTGCTCGACAAGATGCGCGGCTGGATAGGGGCCGCTGATAAGCCCAGTGGCAACGAACGCCCGTTGCAGGTCGTCGTCATTGGTAGCGGTGGAGCCGCGATGGCGGCAGCACTGAAGGCCGTCGAGCAAGGCGCGCAGGTCACGCTGATTGAGCGCGGCACCATCGGCGGCACCTGCGTCAACGTCGGTTGTGTGCCGTCCAAGATCATGATCCGCGCCGCCCACATCGCCCATCTGCGCCGGGAAAGCCCATTCGACGGCGGCATGCCACCCACACCGCCGACGATCTTGCGCGAGCGGCTGCTGGCCCAGCAGCAGGCCCGTGTCGAAGAACTCCGTCATGCCAAGTACGAAGGCATCCTGGACGGCAATTCAGCCATCACCGTTCTGCACGGTGAAGCGCGTTTCAAGGACGACCAGAGCCTTATCGTTAGTTTGAACGAGGGTGGCGAGCGCGTCGTGATGTTCGACCGCTGCCTGGTCGCCACGGGTGCCAGCCCGGCGGTCCCGCCGATTCCGGGCTTGAAAGAGTCACCCTACTGGACTTCCACCGAGGCCCTGGCGAGCGACACCATTCCCGAACGCCTTGCCGTAATCGGCTCGTCGGTGGTGGCGCTGGAGCTGGCGCAAGCCTTTGCCCGGCTGGGCAGCAAGGTCACGGCCCTGGCGCGCAATACCTTGTTCTTCCGTGAAGACCCGGCCATCGGCGAGGCGGTGACAGCCGCTTTCCGTGCCGAGGGCATCGAGGTGCTGGAGCACACGCAAGCCAGCCAGGTCGCCCATATGGACGGTGAATTCGTGCTGACCACCACGCACGGTGAATTGCGCGCCGACAAGCTGCTGGTCGCCACCGGCCGGACACCGAACACGCGCAGCCTGGCATTGGAAGCGGCGGGGGTAGCCGTCAATGCGCAGGGGGCCATCGTCATCGACAAGGGCATGCGCACCAGTAGCCCGAACATCTACGCGGCCGGCGACTGCACCGACCAGCCGCAGTTCGTCTATGTGGCGGCAGCGGCCGGCACTCGTGCGGCGATCAACATGACTGGCGGCGATGCGGCCCTGGACCTGACCGCAATGCCGGCCGTGGTGTTCACCGACCCGCAGGTCGCCACCGTGGGCTACAGCGAGGCGGAAGCACATCACGACGGGATCGAGACCGACAGTCGCCTGCTAACACTGGATAACGTGCCGCGTGCGCTTGCCAACTTCGACACACGCGGCTTCATCAAGCTGGTCATCGAGGAAGGTAGCGGACGGCTCATCGGCGTGCAAGCGGTGGCCCCGGAAGCGGGTGAACTGATCCAGACGGCGGTGCTCGCCATTCGCAACCGTATGACCGTGCAGGAACTGGCCGACCAATTGTTCCCCTACCTGACCATGGTCGAAGGGCTGAAGCTCGCGGCGCAGACCTTCAGCAAGGACGTGAAGCAGCTTTCGTGCTGCGCCGGATGAGGAAAAGGAGGTGTTCAATGAGCGCCTACACAGTGTCCCGGCTGGCCCTTGATGCCGGGGTGAGCGTGCATATCGTGCGCGACTACCTGCTGCGCGGATTGCTACGGCCGGTCGCGTACACCACGGGCGGCTACGGCTTGTTCGATGACACCGCGTTGCAACGGCTGCGCTTTGTACGGGCTGCCTTCGAAGCGGGTATCGGCCTGGACGCACTGGCGCGGCTGTGCCGGGCGCTGGATGCTGCGGACGGTGACGGTGCGTCTGCGCAGCTTGCCGTGTTGCGGCAACTCGTCGAGCGTCGGCGCGAGGCCCTGGCCAGCCTCGAAATGCAACTGGCCGCCATGCCAACCGAACCGGCACAGCACGCGGAGAGTCTGCCATGAACAGCCCAGAGCACTTGCCGTCTGAGACGCACAAACCGATCACCGGCTACTTGTGGGGCGCGCTGGCCGTGCTCACCTGTCCCTGCCATTTGCCGATTCTCGCCATTGTGCTAGCCGGCACGACGGCCGGCGCGTTCATCGGGGAGCACTGGGGTATTGCAGCCCTCACGCTGACCGGCTTGTTTGTCCTGTCTGTGACGCGGCTGCTGCGGGCCTTCAAGGGAAGATCATGACCGCTTCCCAGCCAGCCGAGAGTGGGCAGCTTTGAGCTTCGCTACCAATCTGGAGGAGTACCACCATGAACGCAAACGCCCCGAACACTGCCAGTTGCACCACCTGCTGCGTATGCTGCAAAGAAATTCCGCTCGATGCCGCCTTCACCCCGGAAGGCGCGGAATACGTCGAACATTTCTGCGGGCTGGATTGCTATGAACGCTTCCAGGCACGCGCCAAGGCCGCGACAGAATCTGACATTGCGCCTGTCCCTGGCGGTTCGCAGCCGTCAGATTGAGGCATACCCTAACTTGATGTCAGATGCCATGTGTCATTTTCAGAAGACGACTGCACCAGTTGATTGGGCGTAATGGCTGTTGTGCAGCCAGCTCCTGACAGTTCAATATCAGAAGTGATCTGCACCAATCTCGACTATGCTCAATACTCGTGTGCACCAAAGCGAGGTGAGCATGGCGACGGAGGCTCTGTTGCAAAGATTGGCGGCAGTCAGAGGTAGGCTGTCGCTCTGCGCCGATCAGGCGGCTGCTGCGAAATGGTGGTTGAGCATGCCCATGGCCTCCGTCAGCGCCGAGGGCCCAATGCCAAAAGCTCTCTCCACAAGGCGCACCTCGCCCCTGATGCCGGGCTGCAGGCACCAGGGGCGAGCCTGTCCTTTGCGCAGGGCTCGCATGACTTCGAATCCCTTGATCGTGGCATAGGCCGTGGGGATCGATTTGAAACCGCGCACCGGCTTGATCAGTATCTTGAGCTTTCCGTGATCGGCCTCGATCACGTTATTGAGATACTTCACCTGCCGGTGGGCCGTCTCCCGGTCCAGCTTTCCTTCGCGCTTCAATTCGGTGATCGCTGCACCATAGCTCGGCGCTTTGTCGGTATTGAGCGTGGCAGGCTTTTCCCAGTGCTTCAGGCCTCGCAGGGCCTTGCCCAGGAACCGCTTCGCTGCCTTGGCGCTGCGGGTCGGCGACAGGTAGAAATCGATCGTGTCGCCCCGCTTGTCGACTGCCCGGTACAGGTAGGTCCACTTGCCCCGCACCTTGACGTAGGTTTCATCCAGGCGCCAGCTCGGATCAAAGCCACGCCGCCAGAACCAGCGCAGCCGCTTCTCCATCTCCGGGGCGTAGCACTGGACCCAGCGATAGATCGTCGTATGGTCGACCGAAATGCCGCGTTCCGCCAGCATTTCCTCAAGGTCGCGATAGCTGATCGGATAGCGACAATACCAGCGCACCGCCCACAGGATCACATCACCCTGGAAATGGCGCCACTTGAAATCCGTCATCGTTCCGTCCGTCCAATCTCCGCCAAGCATGCTCAAGCTTCACGATTTTTGCAACAGAGCCCACACGAGTATTGAGCATAGTCGAGATTGGTGCAGATCACTTCTGATATTGAACTGTCAGGAGCTGGCTGCACAACAGCCATTACGCCCAATCAACTGGTGCAGTCGTCTTCTGAAAATGACAATCCAGTTAGGGTATAGCTCAACCTGACATAGAAGCAAAAACTCAACCACCTTCTACCAACTCTCCGAACAGCTCCTTGACCTTTGTTTTCGCATCAGCAAGTGCAGTTCTGCCTTGTTCAGTGATGTCATAAACACGCCGTTCACGTCGCCCGGTGCGTTCGTGGCGTGAGGTCAGATAGCCTTTTTTTTCCAGGCCGTGCAGCATCGGGTACACGGTGCCAGCGCTCATCTCGTAGCCGTGTCGGCGTAGCTCTTCGATGATCCCCAGCCCAAAGACAGGTTCCTCGGCTGCATGGTGAAGGATGTGCAGGCGGATCAAACCGCCGTAGAGGTCTTTGTCAGTCATTTTTTGTGCCTCACAGAGCGACGCTCAACAGCCACCCAGCTGCACCGCTACCGAGGACAACCAGCCACGGCGGGAGCTTCCAGAACATAAGTGCGACAAGGGCAACTAATGCCAAGCCGAAGTCTTGCGGCTGAAAGATGGCGCTAGTCCATACAGGCTGATACAGCGCGGCCAGCAGCAAGCCGACTACAGCGGCATTGATCCCGGCCAGCGCAGCTTGGATGCCTGTATTGCGGCGCAAACGCTCCCAAAATGGCATTGATCCGACGACCAGCAAGAACGAGGGCGCGAAGATAGCCAGCAGACACACAATGCCGCCGATCCAGCCCGACGGGGCGGTGTTCATCGAGGCACCAAGAAACGCGGCGAACGTGAACAAAGGGCCGGGCACCGCTTGAGCTGCCCCGTACCCCGCGAGAAAGGATTCATTGTTGACCCAGCCGGAGGGCACCACTTCGGCTTGCAGTAATGGCAGCACAACGTGACCACCGCCGAACACCAGTGATCCGACACGATAGAAGGAATCCACCATTGCCATGGTTTGACTTGGCATCAGTTCGGCCAACACCGGCAGGCCAATCAGCAAGACAAAGAACAGCGAGAGCCAAAGCACGCCGGCCCGGTGACTGACCGTGATAGGTAGGGGGTCATGCTCAACAACTTTCGCTGGCTTGAACAATAACCGGCCTGCGATGCCTGCGATAGCAATCACGCCAACCTGTCCCCACGCGGACGGCACAAGTAAAACGACGCAGGTAGCAATTGCCATGATGGTGACTCGCAGCCCATCCGTGCATAGGTTACGCGCCATGCCCCATACTGCTTGAGCGACCACGGCCACAGCCACCACTTTTAAGCCATGCAACGCGCCCTGCGAGACGTAATCGCCATAGCTGGAGATGCCGAGCGCAAAAAGGATCAAGGCTATGGCAGACGGCAGCGTGAAGCCAGCCCAAGCAGCCAGCGCCCCGCTGTATCCAGCCCGAGACAGTCCTACCGCTATGCCGACCTGGCTGCTTGCAGGCCCTGGCAAGAACTGACAAAGCGCGACCAAGTCAGCATAGCTCCGTTCGGAGAGCCAGCGCCGCCGTGTGACAAATTCGGCGCGGAAGTAGCCCAAGTGCGCAATGGGGCCGCCAAAAGATGTCAATCCAAGCCGCAGAAAAATAAGAAAGACCGACCATGGTCTGCTGTCATCGGTAGGGTTATTCGTCATACTTTCGCCTTCATGATCTGCAACGAGTTGATCAATAATAAGCGAAATTCGATAACGAAATTCGATATAAATCTAGAAAAAAATACCTCTATGTGTACTACGCAGTTTTAGCTGTGGCTTTCACAGGAGCACGCTTACTTACGGCTTAGCGTGCTTTATTTAATGAGATGGTCACTCCCTCCTTCCCAGTACTATGCTGAGGACAGGCTTTCATTCGGAGAACCATCATGGAAAACATTGCGCTTATTGGTATCGATCTGGGTAAGAACTCTTTCCATATTCATTGTCAGGATCATCGTGGGAAGGCCGTTTACCGTAAAAAATTCACCCGACCAAAGCTAATCGAATTTCTGGCGACATGCCCGGCAACAACCATCGCGATGGAAGCCTGTGGCGGTTCTCACTTTATGGCACGCAAGCTGGAAGAGTTAGGGCATTTTCCAAAGCTGATATCACCGCAATTTGTCCGCCCATTCGTTAAAAGCAACAAAAATGACTTCGTTGATGCTGAAGCTATCTGTGAAGCAGCATCACGTCCATCTATGCGTTTCGTGCAGCCCAGAACCGAATCTCAGCAGGCAATGCGAGCTCTGCATCGTGTCCGTGAATCCCTGGTTCAGGATAAGGTGAAAACAACTAATCAGATGCATGCTTTTCTGCTGGAATTTGGTATCAGCGTTCCGCGAGGTGCTGCCGTTATTAGTCGACTGAGTACCCTTCTTGAGGACAGTAGTTTGCCTCTTTATCTCAGCCAGTTACTGCTGAAATTACAACAGCATTATCACTATCTTGTTGAGCAGATTAAAGATCTGGAATCTCAGTTGAAACGAAAGTTGGACGAAGATGAGGTTGGACAGCGCTTGCTGAGTATTCCCTGCGTTGGAACGCTGACTGCCAGTACTATTTCAACTGAGATTGGCGACGGGAAGCAGTACGCCAGCAGCCGTGACTTTGCGGCGGCAACAGGGCTGGTACCCCGACAGTACAGCACGGGAGGTCGGACGACATTGTTAGGGATTAGCAAGCGGGGCAACAAAAAGATCCGAACTTTGTTGGTTCAGTGTGCCAGGGTATTCATACAAAAACTGGAACACCAGTCTGGCAAGTTGGCCGACTGGGTCAGGGAGTTGTTGTGTCGGAAAAGCAACTTTGTCGTCACCTGTGCTCTGGCAAACAAGCTGGCCAGAATAGCCTGGGCACTGACGGCGCGACAGCAAACTTACGAAGCATAAAGGCAGAAATACACCAGTTTAAACAATCATTCATCTGGTTTTGCGAATACTGATATTGATGATACTAACGGCCCACCGGCCTGTTGAGGAACCTGTAAAACGGAAAGGCTCATTGAAGCCGTATATTTTCTGGAGGTTCATCAGGCGCGGAACTCATCGAGGCGCGGGAATAAAATCCCATTCAGACGCCGGATAGATTCAAGCAAGCCAACTTGTCGTCAAAATCGGTGTTGCAAAAACGGGAGTGACCATAGATTCCGTTTTCTGAGACGACCCCATGAACGACTCCATGCAATGTCTGAATGGATTTACCGCACCCTGCCGCCTGACGAAGCGTACTGGTGCACATCTGAGCGCCTGAAGGCTCTGGCTATCCAGCATCTTTACCAGCTGGATCTGGCGCTTTCTCCACCGGACTAGTCACAGACGACACAGCAGTCTTCCTGTTTACAGGCCCCTCACCGGGGCTTTTCGTGCTGGATTTTTTCGGCCATTATGCTCATTTTTCATCTTTCACTCCTTTCGTCTTCCGGTCACCATGACGTTCTGCCGGTCGTTATGGCCCGCAATGGCCACAGTCTCTTTTTTTTACACAGAAATCCGCAAACGAATAAGTGGAGTAACCCGGAAATGAATAAAAGACATTCCGCAAAACAGTCTTACTTCACCTTTTTTATCTCTCTGTTCATTACATTCCAGAGTAGATCTTTGTCTACGGCCACTCTGTGGATAACGTAAAATGCCTTCGCGTGCAGCGGCCTCACGGCCGCGCGCTCAGAAGGAAATCAAAAGTACCTCCCGTCGCAAGCGCCGGGCCCCGTTCTCGCCAGAACCAGGCACCGCATACATACCTGACCCCTGCTAAACCGACGCCGCCCCGGCCCAAAGGGCCGGAACACCCTCGCTTTAAGAGGGATGTTGTAACTAGAAATCAAAGCAGCTGCAGTTAGCGTCGCGGCAAGCCCGCTGTACACGCTCGTAAGCGCCTCACGGCGCTAACGCGGAGATACAGCCCGTCAGCGGCCTCTGGCCTCGACGGGCTCACTCCGACCGCGCACATTAGCAATCGGAAAGCTTTAAGCGGGTATAGCTTTGCAGGGAAAGGGATGGGATTGGCAGAACCTATCAATCCGTAACGGCTGATGCCGGTTACGACGCCCCTCACCAGAATCACCCGGTTCAGCTCCGGCTGGCGTCTCCATGCCGCTTCGCGGCATACATTTACCCTTTAAAGCAGGGTTGCCTAAATCCGGGAGCGCGATAAGCTTTAATGGGTAATTTTCAATCAGGATGAGAAAAATGGATATAATTCTTCCGGGAAACAAAAGCCAGGCACGAGTCTGGGCAGAAACCATGATTAATCTGGAGGCCCGCAAACTCGTCAATACCGCTAATATTGTTGGCGCCCGACATCTGGGGGATGGATTGACGCGTCTCAAATTCATCGATGAAATTAAATCTGTCATTAATGGCGAATTTGAGCGTGCCCGGCGGGCAAAGTCTGACGAAGAGTGCATGACCTGCCTGCGTAACCTGCAGGCCGAAAACACCAGTCTGCTTGAGCAGAGCCGTCAGCTCCAGACCGGTTATGCGAAGCTATATGCCCAGATCAAATACGTCAGGGATGAAGACCGGATGGTCGGTTATGTCATCTCAGGAATTAAAGTGGTGCTGGCAGGTATGCAGGGCGTATTTGGCTTCGTGCTGACTTCCTCAATGACCCCCGTTGGCGTTCTTGCCGGGGCTATTCTGATTGTCGACTCGGCCAACACGATAACCCGTGAAGTTGGTCGTCAGTTCCTGAATGAACCTGACACGCAGGGTATGTTTGGTGATGGTGCCATGAATATCGCTAAATTCATGGGATTTGAACCGTCAACAGGGTTGGGGATATACAACGGGATCGCGCTTGCAGGCAATATCTACAGTGTCTATGGATTAATGGCCAGACCTGGAACATGGCGTCTGTTTAACTATATAAGCACCGATTTTTACCGGAAAATCGACACCATGTCCCGGGGCAAACTGACAATGAAAATTGTGGGATGGGGGGTAAAGGCTAAGGTTGTTTTCGATCTGATCACTTCTGATGACGCTGGGAAATGAGATTCCGGCGGTAATGCCATGATTTATAGGCCAGCTTCAAAGGCATGGTAATCGTAAACAGAGTGCCAAGAACAAGAATAGCCACGCCAAAGGAAATGGCATGCATCCTCGAGCCAGCCAAAAGTGTGGCCACAAAAATCAGTAACATGACTGACAGCACCCATATCAGGGCCTTAAAACGGTTTGCCAGATCGTTCAGTAGGGTATCCATCTCCGTACCCGTTTTAGCTGAACTGGCCCGCAGCCGGACAATGTCCTCTTCACTGAAGCCGTGGTTCGTCAGATCACTTTCATGGTTCATGCTTCTCTCCTTTTCCCTGCGGGAAGTTTAACATGCCCTGCGCTAATAACCAGTTAAGCCCGACCGATAACCTCTCAGGTGGTTACGGGCTATCAGCTCTTTCTCACTGATAGCCATCACGTCATCCTAAGTCAGCCAAAAGCAGACTGTACCAGACCAATAATCCCCAGGTGGCCGGCGTAAGCATAATAAAAGAAATTACGCGGCATGAAACGCCTGCGGCCCTCCGGACAGATTTGCCTGCAGAATGAAACCACTGCTAGGGGGAATGCCAGAGTAGGCAGCGTGGCCAGTAATAATGTTTCTGCGGGCATATCCAGGAGATGCGATAACCCGTTTAAACAAATCAGTGACAGCACAGCAGTGATGGCTGCCAGCCGCTGCACTCCGGGTGTATCGCTGCCAGAAACCGTTGCCATACTGATGGCCAGCGTTATTCCTGCCAGCCCGTAGCTTGCCGGCTGCAGGGGCCAAATCATGAGGGCCAGGAGCAGATATCCCGCAAACATTCCTTTCAGGCCGTGCTGGTACTGCAGGGCAATCAGCTGCGTGACGCCGGCAAACACGAACAGAATGTTCAGGGCCCACCAGGGCTGGTGATGCCAGAAGGCCAGGCTGAACACCGGCTGAGTGATGACTGCCCAGATCCACAGGCGACTGGCTCTCTTCTGCAGTCGTTCCGGGGTGCGCTGTACGTTCATCGCCCATATAAGCGTGAACAGGGGGAAGGCCATCCGGCCAAGCGCATACATCACCGGCCAGGCTGGCGACAGAAACACCGTATTGGTGTGGTCGATAATCATGGCCAGAAGTGCGAGGAGCTTGGCCATATCGAGAGCAGCGGGACTGAGCTGGCTGGCATTCCGGATTGTGGGAAGAACGTCGGGTACTGAACGATTCATGCTGTAGATTCCCCTGGCGACACGCGGTTAACAGCCAGCCCTGAACATAATGCCAGAATGCCCTGCCGGTTTGCGTTGTGACCCTGACCTTTAGTTTCTCCAGAATCTTGCGCACCGCAAATTCTGATTTATCACACAGCACGCGCATTGCGCCTGCCACATCCTTATTCTGAATACAAATACTTAAAATATGAAAATCGTTCACACCGCCCCCTTTCTTACACTCTTATTATCGGCTGCATGAATATTATATTTAGTTGAGCAGGAAAATTCTTGATAAAATATTCATATTAACGTTATAAATTTTAGTTAATTTATCAACTCATTTCATATGAGTGACGAACGTTCATTAATTATCTGTATTGTTTGCTGAAGTCTTTGCCCTGACCAGAGCAAAATCCGCACAAATAGATTTTGCGGCAGGCTTCCACCCTTTAGCCCATTCCTCGTTCATACGGCCTTCACTGACAATTTTCAGGGTGATGGCATAAGGGGTGCGCTGCAGTTTCTTCGACAGCCAGAGTATATGATCATCGATTCTGTCATCCGAAATATCAGCAATAATCGAATGAATAAGGTCCAGGTCCTCCGGTGCCCACGGTTTTCCTGAACGCGGAAACACTTCATCCGGAAGGCGTGGTTTTTTTCTTTTCTTCTTTTACCTGCGTTTTAGCTTCTTTTTCCGCAGTGATGAGGCGCTGTCGTTCCGTTAAGCCTCCCAGAATTGCAACCGTCCTGACCATATTTTCACGCTGCTCACGCGTAATATTTACTTCACCACATATAATGGCATTTAAAGTATCAACAAGGTTTTCCAGCTTGCTTTCTGTTAATTTTAACGTCATTCAGAAATCTCCTTAATCATTATTCTTTTTTAGCCCATCCTGATGCAGACTACGCCAGCGCCAGGGCTCTGTCTGACCTGGTTCTGACCAGAGTCCGACTGACTGACGGCGGGCTTCAGCCTCCAGAACAGCGTAGTCTGGCCGGGCGGGTTTTCCGTGGTAGCGGTATGTCCAGGCCAGGCCTTTGCGTATCTGTTCGGCATTCACAGCCGTCACGCCAAGCCACAAGGTGCCGAGCAAACGTCCATAGCGATCCTTATCACTTCCGGTGACGCTTACATGCCGCTGAGCCACCATCGATGAGAGTTCCTGACGGGAACGCTAGCCAAAGGGCTGACTCTTTTCCGGCGCATCGATGCCAGCCAGGCGAATGAGCGTCAGTTGTTTTCCCGGCTCAAGCATCTCAACGGTATCACCGTCCAGGACGCGCACAATCCGGCCACTGATATCTGCACTGGCCGAAAACGACACAACGAACAGGACCAGCGAGCAAAACTTCCGTTTCATTATTCGTTATGCAAAAAAATACGCTGATGCAGACAGCCTGATAGCGGTCATCGTTGCTCAGGCGATGAATCATGGTCATCACGTGATGGCACGAACCAGCGATATTCCGTTCCATGTTCTGGAAACAATGTACGAACAGTACCTTCGCCTGGCGTCGCTTCTCACAGCCAAAGAATGCATTACAGATACCGTTAAGGAACTGCCGATTTTCCCGCTCTATTCGTTTGACCCGGAAACCCTTTATGGTGCCGTTGACGGGCAAAAATTTGGCGTTGAACGACAGACAGTAAAGCCAGGTATTCGCGTAAATATTTCGGCTGCGGTAAAGGTATGGTAGCCTACATGCTGCTGTGTAACCACATCCCGATCTATGGCTATCTGATTGGTACAAATGACTATGAAGGTCACCATGTTTTTGATATCTGGTATCGCAATACCTCAGAGGTGAAACCCACAGCCATCACCGGTGATATGCACAGCATCAACAAAGCCAACTTTGCGATCCTGCACTGGTTTGGCTTGTGCTTTGAACCTCATTTCACCGACCTGAACAGGCAGCTGCAGGTGCTGTACTGCACCAGAGAACCCTCGATGTCTGATTCAGCCCGTCGGGCAAATTGACCTGGACCTTATCACCCGGGGAAAAAAGCAATCTCGAGCGTATTGTCGCCACGCTAGGACTGAAGGAAATGACGCAGGGAACGCTGTTCTGCAAACTGTGTACTCACACAACAACTAACCCGACAAGACAGGCAGTATTTGAATATGACCGGCTTGTTCGCAGCATTACACGCTGAAGTATTCGCGAGATCCGCAGCTGGAACGCGATATACGTCGCTCCCAGAACCGGATTGAATCGTATCACTAGCTGCGCGCTGCAGTCGCCAAAGTCGGTAGAAAGAAGGAGCTAACCGGGAAAAATGACCTTTAAACGGAAATCTGCAATCAGTGCGGGCAGTTGATCTGCTACGAGAGCGTTTATTACAACTCCGAGATCCTTTCACGATTACTGGAACTGCTGGAAGCAGAAGGCAACAACAAGGGTATTGAGGCACTGACCCGGATATCACCGGTAGCCTGGCAGTATATTTTATTGAACGGGCATTACACCTTCAAGAGTAACAATGAAATTATTGACCTAGATGCACTGGTTGCGGGGCTGAAACTGGGGTAACGGAAAAATCTGGGGTTCCGGCTAAGAACACCTATATCAGTGATACCAGGGAACTTAATACGGAAGCTGCAAAGGCGTACACGCTAAAAGCACCTCTGTGTTCATGTGCGAGATTGGGGTGAGTACGTCGAGGTTAGGACTGCTGACGGACTGTATCTCAGCATTACCGGCAGCAGACGCAGACACAGGAAGAGATGCTCGGGCGCTATATGAGTCATATCCCGGCAAAGAATTTTAAGAAGGTCCGCTACTATGGCTTCTTGTCCAACCGGAAACGGTGCGAACTGCTGCCAAAAGTGTATGAGGCTCTGCAGATGGAGGCGCGGAAATAAACGGAGCAGCCGGGCTTCGCCGCGTAAAGGGTTCCTGCACACGGATCCGAATAAATGCCTTCTGTACGGCAATCGGCTACGCTTCAGCGGTGCATAGGCTGGCTGACACGCCACGGAGTTAGTGGCAGATGCACAGCATTGACCGGAAACGATGGCTTCTGTCACATGTCACAGGCTGCGGGATAAGTGAGTCTGAAAAACGTCTTTCAGGCTAGAAATGCACCGAAAACCACATTTTATCGGCACAAATTGCATTAGCACCCAACGATACCATTCATGGTAAGGATATTTTTAATAACGATGATTCATTTTCCTAACCATCAAGAGGCTGGTGTTTTATATTTCCCATCAAGTTGAGCCTGCATTTTCAGCCAGAAATTTTCTTGGCAACGATTATAAAACTGCTTTTTCTGCGGTGAAATGGCGTATCCGCCATCATGTACCACATCATAACTGACCCAACACTCATGACAAACGTCATTCGATTGGAAGGTTTCGGATTCCATTCTATATAAAATCTGAACGTCATTATTAAACACGTAAAGGATTTCGCACTCTTCTATCGTGTTTTCCCCTTCAGAGAATCGCTTGAGGGTTTCCGTTTTATTGACCGTTTTTACCGATGACGGCAGTGCATGGATAGCACAAAGGTATGTGTAAAGTCGATGCATGGCAATCTGCCTCCAAACTTGTCACTGTCGGAAATACTTTCCCAAGAATAAAGCAAATGCTTGTTGGTGAAAAGACGAAAGGGCAGCACTCAGGAGTCCCTAATATAAACTGCCGAGCAGTGCGCATCCAGTTATTTGAATGCCGCTTAGCGGCATGGAGGTGCCAGCCAACGCTGAATATAGCTTTATTGGTGATTGGCACCCTAACCCGGCGCAGCCTGTTACAGGTTTGATAGGTTCAGCCAATCCATCCCTGTACCCTGCCAGACATAAACCTGCTAAAAGCGATACAGAAGCTTTTGTGAGCCGTCGGAGTGCTCATGACAAGGCGAAGCCGCAGTCGGGGTGTATCTCCGCGTTAGCGAGCCGTAAGGGCTGCTTACGGGCGTGTTATTCAATACCTTCAGTGATATATCCTACAGCAACTCAGGACTCTAGTTACAACATAATCCATCACAGGCAACGCGCCTGCTTTTGGCTCCCCTAATACCTGTGTCTTCAGCCAAGATGATGACAGTTATCGGGGGGCATTCAGGTTCCGTTAAATCCCGTTACCTGTTCCTGAATGTTTGAACGGACATGTCCTGTCTCTGTTTGTTTTCGGAAGCCCGCATTTCTTCCGAAAAACCATTTTTTTGCTACCCGCCTGACTCACCACAAGCAATAAGTCTGGAAACCCGAGGGGCACAGCATGCTGCGCCCCTACGTATTATCTTCTGCCGCTTCTTTCAGTAACCATTCGCTAAATATTTCCATCGCCGGGGTCATTGCTTTCGATTTTAAATGGGTTAACCAGTAACTGCCCATATTGATTTCGGTAGCAAATGGGCGCACCAGCTGCGCGGTGGTTAGCTCCCGGACAAACATTTTCGCTGGGGCTAATGCCACACCGCCGGAATGGATAGCGCTCTCGATCATCAGACGGGATGAGTCAAAGATGGCGCCATTCACTCTCACAGCCTGCAAGCCAGCGGCAGCAAACCAGTTTTCCCACTCTTCAGCACGGTAAGAACGCAGTAAATCCTCTTGCAGCAGATCGGCTGGGGTAACGAGCCGCTTAGCCGTAGCTGGCGTGCACAATACGGTCAGCGGAGCATTAAACAGCATCTCGTTATGGGTTGATGGCCACAAACCCGTGCCAAAACGGATGGCGAAATCAAGCCCTTCGGCGGCCAGATTAACAACGTTGTTGTTGGTGCGCAGCCGCAGTTTGACAAAAGGATGCTCTTGCCTGAACCGATCGAGACGTGGTAACAGCCAGCCCACGGCAAAAGTGCCGACGGCAGCCACGGTAAGCACCTCCTGGAACTGCCCCCCTTCAAACTGCCGGAAGGCTTTTTCAATATGGCCAAAGGCGTCGGTTAACACGGCAAACAGCGCCCGTGATTCCTCTGTCATTTCTAAACCACGGGGTAATCGTTTAAACAGCACCATGCCCAGGCGCTCTTCAAGCAGCCGAACCTGTTGGCTAACGGCAGCCTGGGTAACATAGAGCTCCAGCGCTGCCCGAGTGAAACTCAAATGTCTGGCAGAGGCTTCAAAAGCACGTAGAGCATTCAGGGGAGGGTTAGAACGCATAGGTATTATCCAAAAGATTTTCTTTATGTTAGAGAAAATTCTTGTCGCTTGTCAATAACGGTCTAAAAGAAGATAGTTCTCGCCATCTGCAGAACAACCCGCTGAGTTAATCCATTTTATGTGAGGCAAAACATGGTTAAAAATACATTACGTCAAACCACCCTGATGGTCGCTACGGTTATGCCGCTGCTGTTCGGTAGCGCACCATTATGGGCTCAATCCGCTAATGCCAAAGCGAATATTCAGCAGCAACTGTCCGAGCTCGAGAAAAACTCCGGTGGCCGCCTTGGCGTGGCGCTGATCGATACCGCCGATAATTCGCAGATCCTGTATCGTGGGGATGAACGTTTTCCCATGTGTAGCACTAGCAAGGTGATGGCGGTGTCGGCGTTGTTAAAACAGAGCGAGATGGATAAAAATCTTTTGGCTAAGCGGATGGAAATCAAACAATCCGATCTGGTCAACTACAACCCGATCGCCGAAAAACACCTGGATACCGGGATGACCCTTGCAGAGCTCAGTGCCGCCGCCATCCAGTACAGTGACAACACGGCGATGAACAAGATCCTTGAGCATCTTGGCGGCCCGGCAAAAGTGACAGAGTATGCGCGTACTATTGGTGATAAAACCTTTCGTCTCGATCGTACCGAGCCTACTTTAAATACTGCCATTCCCAGCGATAAGCGTGACACTACCTCGCCGCTGGCGATGGCAAAAAGCCTGCAAACCCTAACTTTGGGCAAGGCGCTGGGTGAACCACAGCGTGCTCAACTGGTTGAATGGATGAAGGGGAACACTACCGGCGGAGCCAGCATTCGCGCAGGTCTGCCAGCCACGTGGGTGGTCGGTGATAAAACCGGCAGTGGTGATTACGGTACCACTAACGATATCGCCGTGATTTGGCCAGCGAACCACGCACCGTTGGTGTTGGTAACCTATTTCACTCAGCCACAGCAGAATGCAGAAGCCCGCAAAGACGTGTTGGCTGCTGCCGCTAAAATTGTCACCGAAGGGCTTTGAATCAGGGATATGCACCGCGTATCTGCGCCGGGATTTCGACTGACTAGTCCTAGCATAGGTTGACACTTTTATGCCTGTAAAACGCCTGATGCACCGTATCGGGCGTTTTGTATTTTAGTGCCTAGTGAGGCTGAACTCTGTTGTAAATTGCTATTGATTCCCTCACCATCTTTCTTGCCTGCTACAGATCTGCCGGGCGTGACAGCAAAAACTTCGTCTTCAGTATCTCGTTGACCTTTTCCGCCAATGCGTTCTGATAGGCTTTGTCGCATTAAGGGTTTCGCGCACATTTCCACGATAATGCTAACGTGGTCGGTAAAAATCTTTTATTTTCATTATATTGACCTTTTAAAAAAACCGACTGCCGACATTCACATTTTCGACTCTTCGATGATTTTATTGACCGTGGAACGTGCGATACTTATCATCTTTGCTATTTCTGTCGCTCCGGTTTCCTTTGACCTTCTCCCCGTTGATTCATACACACCGATGATAGTAATGTCTTCATATTGACGCGCTCCCAGTATGTGATCCATTCATAATTAGGAATATCCGGCTTCTGACCCCGCCCCCGAATATGCTCCAGTCATAATCAGGAATAACCGGCTTCATGTTGGTTACATATTCTGGCAACCGACAGATTTTTCTGCAAATTCGGACGGGGTCATCCATCCCAGAGTAGAATGGGGACGCTTCTGGTTATAGTGTATGCGCCAAGCCTCGATTTTGGACCGGGCATCTTCCAGCGACATGAACCAGTTTTCATTCAGGCACTCCTGCCGTAGCCTGCCATTGAACGACTCCACAGTCGCATTGTCCGTTGGGGTTCCCGGGCGTGAGGATCTTTAACCAATTCTGCCCATTCGACAGCGTCTGAGAGCATGTGTCCTCAGCAACTATAAGAGAAAGATAATGAGAGCCAGCATTTGAGCGAAGATTGTGAAGGTATGTGAAGCTAAGACAGCGGCAAAAGGGGATGATGTTGGCGTGTCATTTTATGCTTTTTTTGCCAACAAGAATGATGACCCGGAATTACTCATGTAAGTAGCCGAATGGTGGATCATGGAGATGAAGCTGGATCACTTTGAAAAAGCCTGAAAAATCATATCCCTTTTGTAATATAGTTGTAACTTAACTACTCCACTGCTGACAGAGTTTTCCTTTGCAGTAACTGAAATCGTACATATCAGAGAGGGACTGTAACCTGTCGCATCGGCTGTTTCGCGGATACTTAGTTTTTTAATACAGAACTTTCTCGTACCGCTCCTAGTCAGCCTGTTTACCCTGATATTTCCACATATTATGTGCGTGTTTATTCCGCGAAGTGAGGATGAAAAAAGCATTACGGCGTAAGCCGTAATAATCTCTCACCCTGCCAAGCTTGAACAATCCCAATTTAAGCCACGAAGAAGGTTATGTGAGTCGTCGGAGTGGTCCAGAGTAAGCCTTAATCGGGGCGTATCTCCGCGTTAGCGTGCCGTAAACCGTCCGATCGCAGTCAGTCGTGAAAACAGCCGCTGAACGCCAGTACGCGCATGTAAACCGTCAGATACTGCTCGTTGAGATTGCGCAGGAAATCAGCGACCAGCGCATCAACCAGCGCGGGACATCCGTCGTGATACTTAACTTCCAGAGCTCGAATATGCAGGCGCAAGTCGCTCATGGTGCTGGATAGCGCAGCCAGATCGTCACGCAGTTGTATATGTCCCTGATAATTTATTACGAAGCCTACGGCAGATCGTCGTTAGCGGCCGGGTACTGCTCCAGCAGTTCGTTACCGATATACCCAGAGCCTGTACGCCTCGCCCTATAACGGGTCAGGCTGACCGTGGAATACTGCAGCCGCCAGGCTGTTATGGCGGTGAGGATATGCCGCGAAGCCATCATCAGAAAGGCTAGTCGATGGCTGACGCCGGATAGGAGAGATAAATGTGCTCGTCCCGTTACCACATGGCGAGGTACACTGGCAGATTGCGAGCCGTTACAGCTATGCATGGAAAAGATTAGTTATGAATCAAAGATTGTTTCGATGGTATTGAATAAAACCATGGAATAAAAAATAATCATCCCATTAATAATCAGATATGATTAATAACATCTAATCATTATTAGCAGTTGTATAATGTTAACTATAATTAAGTCCCTGTAATTTATTTTGTGACTTTAATCACGAAAAGAGGTTTGTCCAGATTGGATTTGTTCTTATTGCTGCTGTTTAAAAATTGACGCAGAGCATGTTTTCATACTTTTAAAGTATACAAATCTTATCTATGAATGACGGCATTAACTTTATTTTTAATAGGATATGTATAATGAAATTGAAAATTTTTAAAACCCTCTACTAAGTTGACTGCTTTTACGCTAATGGGTATCATTTAAAAAAAGATATATTGGTGACTTATGAAACATACTTGTCATGATGTATTTATTCTAAGCCATGATAATCTTTCTGGGTATGGGTTGTACAATTTATGTTTAGAATCAGGTTTGTTTTCAAATGTAAGGATTTTCAAGGAACCATCTGATATTGAATCAGTTATTTATCGTTGTTTATTCTTAAATGAAGAGATCAAAAGAAAAACTGTCATTGTTACCTTTGATTGTGGAAGTAATGGTCCTAGGGAGTTGCCTTTTTTTTTAAAAAGACTTAGTTTGCTCAAGGAATACATTGACTTATTTTTATTAATGCCTCTTAATGCTTTTGGCTTACAGTATATTTATAAAAGCCTTAATAATACCATCAGAATTATTTCTGAAAATGAAAATCTTCCCAGCATTTTATGTAAATTAAAGTCTGAGAACTTCTTTGAGAAAGAGTTAGATTATCTCCCGTCATTTACGGAGCATGAATTAAAAGTTTTTTTTAACTTCCTCAATAACCCTTTACTCCCATGCAGGAACAGGCTTAAATATATGAGTGAATATATTATTTTAGATCGACTGGCAAAAAAAATTGGAATGACAAATAGAGAGTTGAGGAGTTGCCTCTATCAACTTAATTGCGATTATTATATACATTGATAATTCAATGTATATATAACCAATGAGAGTGAAGGGTATGCAATTAAATTACAATGGCGAAACGTGAATTATTATGGCTTACTATGAACCTATATTGTCAATGTCCGGAGCATTGTATGCTATAGAGGTATTAAGTAGAATAACTCACGCATCAAGAGGGGGGTATTTCTGCATCTGTTTTTTTGAAACTATAAGTGATGAAGTGATTTTTCATATTTTTAAGTACCAGTTGCGTCGCTTGAAAGAACATTATGAGTTTTTAATTTCAAGTAATGTTATTGCTTCTGTCAATATTACTTACAGTATTGCTGAATCAATAATTGCTGATAAGAAAATATAAAACGATATTAAGTTGTTAGGTTCTAGCATTTCGCTTGAGATATCAGAGAAATTTTTCTCTCGAAATGTAACATCAACTGCTTATGATAATATTTTATTTCAGCTTATGACCATTTGTCCACTTTGGCTCGATGACTTTGGTACAAAATCATCTAACTATGATTTGCTAAGTACTGGTTTTTTCTGTGGTTAAATTATATACACAGTTATTGCATGTATTGTCAAACGATGACATGGATAAGGTTTTATTATCATCAATTATTGATTATGTCAAAGTGAAAGGAATGAAGTGCATTATTGAAGGAGTAGAGAATTATTTTTTACTATCCATTTCAAAAGGCACGAATGCTACTGCTGCGCAAGGCTATTTGTGGTCTGGTGATTATGATCTTTATGATATGGCACGTAGGAAGTTACTTTAGAGAAATTAAAAGCATAACTAAATGCGGATGGTGTAATTAATGTATTAGGGGAGAGTTTGGATATCCAATATATGGCCACTCCCGTTTTTGCAACACTGATTTTTGACGATATCATTGGCTTGCTTAAAGGGGTTCTACGCCAGAACCGCCGAAATTTCCGTCACCCCAGTTTCAGCCCGGCGACCAGCATATCCAAGTCAATAATTTCATTGGAGCTCTGGAAGGTATAATGGCCGTTCAGCAAAATGTTATTCATAAATCTGAACCCAGCGTCCCAGATGATTTGTGGAAGGATATCCCAGTTCCATGACGACAACGGAGGCTTTCTTACCATACTGGTAATAGAGTTCGACGGCTCGGATACGATCCTCGGATGAATGCATAAATTAACTGCTGAAGGTGCAGGAATTTGTCCGCACCTTCCTCTGACTAAACAAACCCGCTGAAATGTTAAAAGCCGGGGAGTGGTTGCCCCCCGGCTTTAGTGACGTTTCGGTCACGCTCAGAAGAACATGCGGATCAGTTCAAGAAAGACGATTAACGCCTTCAGAACGATGATTGCTTTATTGATTAAAGCGCCCATCTGGAATAAAGACACCGTTGCTTGCTCTTACACTGCCTGTCACAACGGCTTCTCTTCGTCTTGTCAGTTATAGTTACCAAATTAATGCAACAGAAACGAAAAACTCACTGTCTATATATGATTAGATGAGTTGGATGATCTAAGCCCCCCGTTATCAATGGCGAAAGGTTAACTTATATTTTTCTTAACGCAATTGATGAATGGTTTTAATTTTTCCAAGTCTTTTTTAGGTATTTCTTTTTGCGATTTATCTGTTATGCTAAGTGTTCTTGTGTTTTTTTGCCCTCTTGTTATATCATACTTATCTGTGACGACATAACTATGATTATCAGGAATGAGTTTAGAGCACGAAAAAACATTGGTAGAAGAATGCACAAAGCTCGCGTATAGAAATAGAAACACATTGAGTGATCTAATTAACCTTTTCATTCTTACATCCTTTTAAATATTTAGTTAAAAGATATAATATTGATTTCTTTCTCAGGTTAGAGTGAATTCGTTTGGTTTGATAATCATTAAGCGTAATATTGAGTAACTAATTATATGTATTTATGTCAAGCTATTAGCCTTCTAAAGCTTTTGTCAAATTTAAGATAATCCACCTGTAGACTCAGAAGCAGGCTTATGGCTAAGGTTTTGAAATCATGTGTGTGTTGATTAATGAATACAAAAATAAACACTTCCCTATTGAAGCCCCTGACCCGATTGAAGTTATTAAGTTCAGGATGGAACAGCAGGGGCTGACGGTAAAAGATCTTGAGCTGGCAATCGGGAAATCTAACCGGGTCTATGAGGGGTCAGTTTGGATATCGAAAATTATTGTACGTTAAGGTTGTTTTTTGACCTTCCTACTTTAGCTGGCTTCAGCCCACGAAACTTACCAGAAGCCGGTATCCGGTTGTCTTCCCGCGCCGTCAGGCTGGAGCCGGAAGACCTGAAGTCCCTTTCTCTCCCCTGTATTCTCCACTGGAACATGAATCATTTCTTTGTGCTTCATAAGGTTCGTGGGAGCCGGCTGGTTATACATGATCCCGATAAGGGGAAGGTGACAATCTCCCTGCCGGACGCAGAGAAACACTTCACTGGCGTCGCGCTGGAGCTGATGCCAGCCAGCGATTTCACGGCTAGAGATGAAAGAAAGAAAATTCGTCTTCGCCAGCTGACAGGCAAAACACCCAGCCTGCTGGCGGCAATGTCCCGCATCAGCGTTTTCGCCTTGGCGCTGGAGATACTGACATTAGGAAGTCCTCTTCTCCACCAACTGGTGATCGATGAGGTCCTGGTTGCCGCCGATCGAAGCCTGCTGAGCGTTATCATCATTGCCTTGTTGCTGCTGTCACTGACCCAAATGTTGCTGTCGCTGGCTCGCCAGTGGGCTAGTATTACGCTGTCCGTCAATTTTAATATGCAGTGGACAGCCCGGGTGTTCCATCATCTGGTCCGTCTCCCTCTGGCCTAGTTTGATGGGAGTATTAATGCCCGTTTTGAGGCGGTAGATACGATACAGCAGACGCTGGACGGAAAGGCGGACGCCCATATAAGATGACACCCGCTAAATTGCGACTCAGCTATTGATCTTGACAAGAAAAAGCTACCTAAAGGATTCGCCAGCGATAACTATTTCGCAGGAGAAATGGAAAATCTCACCTTTGCGCGAAATGTGTTCGTCAAATCACACGTAGTAAAATATGTCAATTTCTGGCCGTGCGAATGGAACAACGACCACAATTATATGGGGCGGCTGTTTGAGTTTGCCAGTGCCAACAATATTGGACTTGGTGGCTCGGATGTCGTCCCCAACCGCAAGGCACAAATGGAGAACTCATATCCGTTCTTCAATAAACACAAAAGCAAGCTGGATCTCATTGCTATGGCAGTACAGGAACCGACCTTGACTTACAGGAACCCTAATACGGGTAAGCCATTTAGCAAGGATGAGTTTGTACAATTCGCAGAAGATTATCTTGGTGCGGATATCATCTTCTGGAGCACGGCGTCTCCCTGGTTGACTAAGAAATAGGTAATAGTCGCGAGATCATGTTGTAGGGTCTTTTCTGGATAAAATCGCGGCAGCAGTTGGACAACAGCACTAATAACGAGCGTAAGTTATTGTGCAGACTGGTTCGAATGTTGTCGCCTTTGCACTGCGGAAATTTCTGGGATTCCAGCCTAGAACCCCATATAACTGAAGAACATCCCCCTAAGCGTCAGCAGCAAGCTGCCGCCGTCAAAGCCCCGGAAATCACGCCCTTTACGTCGCAAGCGCCGTAAAACCCACTCACCGGGGTTAAAAAGGTATTACCTTAACTTCTTCAGTGCTGTAAGCTGGTTAAGGCTAATGAGGACAGGAGATGGACAGGCAGTATTTTATAGTCCGGTAGCCTGCTCTCCCGGGCTTACGGCGCCATTTAGCTTCACAGACACATACAGCTTCATCTGGCGCCTCTATGCCGCTGAAGCGGCATTCAGAAGCTTCTCGATGTCGTTAGTGATTTCAGATTCAAACGTCTGCTTTGTTTCAGAAGCGGAGGTGACTTTGGTCACAGTGCGTTTTGTTTATGACACGACAGCGTTGAATGCTCTTTTCGCTGATTTGCCTGAGCAGAGTGCAATACCGCAGATAATCAGTAGCGCGCTAACCAGATGATATAAATGTAATGGCTCACTGAGAAACATCACGCTGAATAAACCACCACTCAGCGGGATGAAATGGGAAAACACTTCTCCACGCGTCGCGCCAATCGCCTGAATGCCTTTATTCCACAACAAATACGAGAGCCACGACGGAAAAATAATCAGGTACAGCAGACCAATAACCAAACCGCTGTGACTAAATTCGGCAAGCGCCGGAATACCATTTTTTGCCATAGAGAAAATCAATATTGGAAGAAGCACTACAGCACCAATCATTGAGCTAACAGCCACAAACGCATTCCCCACTACTTCACGAGGTTTAAGACGCAGAAACGCGCAATATAATGCCCAACTTGCTGCCGAGCCCATCGTCCACAGATCGCCACGATTGAGATGCTTTAGGGTATCTAGGTGCCATAAATCCCCCTGCATCACCAGCCAGACCACACCGAAAGAACTGATAATAACCCCGGCGATATTCTGAGCTGTTATTTTTTCTTTGAAAATGGTTTTATTGATCAATAAAACCAATGCCGGAGTCGTAGATAAATAAATGGCAGCATTAAGCGATGATGTATATTGCAAGCCAATGTACAGGGTCAGTGGAAATAATACCTGGCCAAACAAAGCCAGGAAAATGATTATGTGAAAAGAGCGCTGCATAGCGTTCCATTGCCCACGAATCTGCCTGTAGTAGAGAGCTACAAGCAATATGGAAGTGAATATCCAGCGAGCAGAAGATAATAGAACAGGGTCAACAAGACTGACTAAAAGATGTCCTACCACATAATTTCCGCCCCAAAAGCACGCGGCGATAGTGAGTAATAAATAAGGCATAACTACAACCCTCAATAATACGATTTTGTTCCCCGGAACATTACCGCGAAGAAAATGGAGATGCTAATATAAAGTTTTGCTCAGATGGAATCGTTTTAAACTATGAAATTTACCCTCAGGCAACTTGAATTTTACATCGCATTAGCAGAGACATTGCAAGTTTCTAAAGCTGCCAGTCGTTGTCACGTTTCGCAGTCTTCCATGACAGTCGCGTTACGGAATCTGGAAGAAGCACTTAATGCGCAGCTCTTTCTGCGTCAGCCAAAAGGGATCCGGCTCACTTTGGCAGGGGAGCGCTTTCTGACGCATGCCCGCACGATCATCAGCAACAGCTACATTGCCCTGGAGGATTTGCATCGCCAACCGGAAACGACTGCCGGAAAAGTGCGGATAGGGATAGCTCAGACGCTCTCGGCATACCTACTACCGGAGATGCTTAGTGACATTGAAAACCGTTTTCCCTTACTGGAAATCGACTATTTCGAAGCCACGGCACCTGACCTGCTGACCGCTCTGCGCCAGCAGCAGGTTGATTTTTGTCTACTGCTCACTTCGAACATTGAGCGCGACAGCAACCTTGGGGTCGAAACCATTATTCGATCGCTGCGCCAGTTGTGGATCGCCCCGGGACATGCTTTGCTGAGTCAGTCTGTTATCCGTCTACAGGATATCGAGACGCTGCCCTTTTTGATGCTCGAAACCGACCAGTATCCCACGGTGATCACCCAACTCTGGCAGCACGCTGGCTATCAGCCCAGCATCCACTTCCGCAGTAACTCCTTTGAAGCTGTTCGCAGCCTCGTCGCCCAAGGTAACGGTATCACCATCTTATCCGATCTGGTCTACCGCCCCTGGTCGCTAAATGGTCAACGAGTCATTCGCCGGACGATTGAGGACTGTATCACCTACATGGACGTCGGCGTGGTCACCAACAACGGACAACAGCTGTCAGTTCCGGCTCAGCGATTAAGGGATTTTCTACGTACGCTGATTGTGAGACTTGAGGGTAAGAGCTAAGTGCGTTGTTACAAATCAGTTCAGGGAAACTAAAGTGAGCATAGCAACTGTCTTTAGCGCCCGTTTACGAAGCATGTTGGTGATACATTGGATCCCATACTTCATTCCTTTTCAGCATTGCGTTCAGGATGGTCAACAATTTTCTGATGCAGGCTGTCAGTGCAACTTTTTTGGGTTTTCCTGCGGCAACCAGGCGTGTATAGAACTCTTTAATTATCGGGTTGTGCCTCGTCCCAACCAGGGCTGACATATAGAGCGCTGTACGGACTGAAGCTCGCCCTCCGAATACTGTTCGGCGACCGCGCATCGTACCGGAATCCCTGTTTACTGGAGCAACCCCAATAAGGGCGCTAATTTCTCGTCGTGACAGTGAGCCAAGTTCCGGAACTTCTGCCAGTAGCACGGCGACTGTCGCAGTTCCAATGCCTTTAACTGCGTTCAGAAGCTCGGATAATTCACAGAAATGCTCCTTGATGTGAATCGCCATTTCACTTTCAATACGCGCCAACTCGCCCTTTAGAGCCGAAATAATTGATCTAATGCTTGCATGGCTCAGAGGATGCGAGGGATGTAATCGGTTTCGTTCGGCTGTAAGCTGTCTGCGTCTGACCACCATCGCAGCCAGAATCTGCCTGTGGGCATCAGGCAAGGGACTAATGTATTTTTCCCGCTCCGGGTGCTGGTTAATAACTTCCGACATCTGAAGCAATACTCTGGCATCTATACGATCAGTCTTCGCCAGATAGCCCATTGCACGGGCAAAATCTCGAGCCTGACGGGGGTTAATGACGACAACGTCAAAGCCTTCTGATTGAAGATAACAAGCCACACCTGACTCCAGCCCTCCTGTTGCTTCCATGAGGATCAATCTTGTCTCATTTCTCTTTAATTCTCCGATAATTTGAGTAAACCCGTCAGTTCCATTTGGTACAGCGAGCTGGCTGGCAATATTGCTGATTGCAATATCCAGAGTACCTTTTGAAACATCTATGCCTGCACAACGTTGATTTGACACGCTCATCTATACCCCTCCTTGCAAATACGATTTGAAGTTCGGACAACTGTTCGGGCTTCAGATGAACGGCTCAGCCTGTGCGTCAATCGCTATGCTACGGGCTTCAATAACCCCGGGAGGAATCGGACTACACACACCTTGCCAAATCTAAGCCAGTTCATAGTAATCCACTTTCGAGATACAAGGAGGAGCGTATGGGCAATCACTTGGAATGTACATTCACCGTTTTTAAACTGAACACAGACATCGTGCTTTTTATCTGCCCAGTCCAGACCAACATGCGCAGCAAATTGATTAGTCGCAGTCATCACCAACTCCTTTTTATCGGGGATTGGTATGCATTCCACGCTCTTCGAAAGAAATATAGCCAGCAGTTTATCTGCATGCCCTGAGTATTCGTTAGCGAACGTGGAACACCCACTGGCTCGAAAGAAAAGCAGCGATCATCACGTGATTCTCGCTCAATATTCGTAACCAGTAAGCGCATACCCTGAATCACTTAAAAGTGTAATTCTCAGGGTGCGAATGACTATACTTCGCTCAAAGCGGACCTTATGACCTGGTTTTCTGTCCGCACCGTGCCAGCAGCGGACGTTGCAAAACTGATGGGGAATTAGTTAGCAATGGGCATGTTAGCGAGGAGTTTAACAAGACGTTTTCTCACTTCCTTATAACCGTTGCTTTCATAAAACTTATGCGCTCTGACTCTTCTTTCACTGCTTGAAAGCTCAATCTGAGAACATCCCTTATCAAGGGCGAGTCGCTCAGAGGCGATGAGAAGTTTCCGACCGATTCCCGCCCCTCGCGACGATTCATCTATGACCAGAGCTGAAATTAATGCCCATAAGCCGTCTTCATGAACAGGCGTGATAAAATTCACCACAATAACCCCGTAGAGTTCCTTTTCTGATTCAGCAACTAGGATACTAAGATTGGTATTCATCTGATTAATATGTTGTTTTAAGCGTTCAGCATCTGTCTGATAGCCCAATTGTAAAAAAAGTTTGTTTAAAGACGGTATATCTTTTAATTCGGGTGCCCTAATTAAGATCATTGCCATTACCTTCTGCAGAAGAGTTGAGTAAAAATATCCAAATTTCGCTAAAGTTGCTAGGACAGATCGTCGCTCAACACAGACGTTCTGGCACTGTTGCAAAGTTAGCGATGAGGCAGCCTTTTGTCTTATTCAAAGGCCTTACATTTCAAAAACTCTGCTTACCAGGCGCATTTCGCCCAGGGGATCACCATAATAAAATGCTGAGGCCTGGCCTTTGCGTAGTGCACGCATCACCTCAATACCTTTGATGGTGGCGTAAGCCGTCTTCATGGATTTAAATCCCAGCGTGGCGCCGATTATCCGTTTCAGTTTGCCATGATCGCATTCAATCACGTTGTTCCGGTACTTAATCTGTCGGTGTTCAACGTCAGACGGGCACCGGCCTTCGCGTTTGAGCAGAGCAAGCGCGCGACCATAGGCGGGCGCTTTATCCGTGTTGATGAATCGCGGGATCTGCCACTTCTTCACGTTGTTGAGGATTTTACCCAGAAACCGGTATGCAGCTTTGCTGTTACGACGGGAGGAGAGATAAAAATCGACAGTGCGGCCCCGGCTGTCGACGGCCCGGTACAGATACGCCCAGCGGCCATTGACCTTCACGTAGGTTTCATCCATGTGCCACGGGCAAAGATCGGAAGGGTTACGCCAGTACCAGCGCAGCCGTTTTTCCATTTCAGGCGCATAACGCTGAACCCAGCGGTAAATCGTGGAGTGATCGACATTCACTCCGCGTTCAGCCAGCATCTCCTGCAGCTCACGGTAACTGATGCCGTATTTGCAGTACCAGCGTACGGCCCACAGAATGATGTCACGCTGAAAATGCCGGCCTTTGAATGGGTTCATGTGCAGCTCCATCAGCAAAAGGGGATGATAAGTTTATCACCACCGACTATTTGCAACAGTGCCGTTTACTCATATATACTTTAGATTGATTTAAAACTTCATTTTTAATTTAAAAGGATCTAGGTGAAGATCCTTTTTGATAATCTCATGACCAAAATCCCTTAACGTGAGTTTTCGTTCCACTGAGCGTCAGACCCCGTATAGTGTTTTGCAGTTTAGAGGAGATATCGCGATGCATACGCGGAAGGCAATAACGGAGGCGCTTCAAAAACTCGGAGTCCAAACCGGTGACCTCTTGATGGTGCATGCCTCACTTAAAGCGATTGGTCCGGTCGAAGGAGGAGCGGAGACGGTCGTTGCCGCGTTACGCTCCGCGGTTGGGCCGACTGGCACTGTGATGGGATACGCGTCGTGGGACCGATCACCCTACGAGGAGACTCTGAATGGCGCTCGGCTGGATGACGAAGCCCGCCGTACCTGGCTGCCGTTCGATCCCGCAACAGCCGGGACTTACCGTGGGTTCGGCCTGCTGAATCAATTTCTGGTTCAAGCCCCCGGCGCGCGGCGCAGCGCGCACCCCGATGCATCGATGGTCGCGGTTGGTCCGCTGGCTGAAACGCTGACGGAGCCTCACGAACTCGGTCACGCCTTGGGGGAAGGATCGCCCGTCGAGCGGTTCGTTCGCCTTGGCGGGAAGGCCCTGCTGTTGGGTGCGCCGCTAAACTCCGTTACCGCATTGCACTACGCCGAGGCGGTTGCCGATATCCCCAACAAACGGTGGGTGACGTATGAGATGCCGATGCTTGGAAGAGACGGTGAAGTCGCCTGGAAAACGGCATCGGATTACGATTCAAACGGCATTCTCGATTGCTTTGCTATCGAAGGAAAGCCGGATGCGGTTGAAACTATAGCAAATGCTTACGTGAAGCTCGGTCGCCATCGAGAAGGTGTCGTGGGCTTTGCTCAGTGCTACCTGTTCGACGCGCAGGACATCGTGACGTTCGGCGTCACCTATCTTGAGAAGCATTTCGGAACCACTCCGATCGTGCCTCCGCACGAGGCCGTCGAGCGCTCTTGCGAGCCTTCAGGTTAGAGGCCGTCGACAATGATAATCTGGATCAACGGACCTTTCGGCGCCGGAAAGACGACGCTCGCTAAGCGGCTGCGCGATCGGCGTTCCAAATCGCTGATCTTTGACCCCGAGGAAATCGGGTTCGTGGTGAAAGAAACGGTCCCCATGCCAGCGAGCGGAGACTATCAGGATCTCCCCTTGTGGAGGGGACTTACGATCGCGGCGGTCAGGGAGATTCGAAGGAATTACTCGCAGGACATCATCATCCCAATGACGCTCGTGCACCCGGACTATCTGACTGAGATACTCGACGGGGTAAGGCGGATCGACGATCAGCTGCTGCACATCTTTCTGACGCTCAACGAGGACCTATTGCGTCACCGGATCGCGAACCAGACCATGCATCCTGACCCGAATCGAAATGCGGAGATTCGAGAGTGGCGATTAGCGAATGTCGCCCGATGCTTGGCCGCAAGGGAACGGCTTCCATGCACAACCCGTGTTCTCGATAGTGGTGCACACACCAGCGATGAACTCGCAGCGATGGTGCTCGACGGAATCGATGGGCGCACCTGATCGCCTTCGACGCCTGCGCAAAGCGTAGCGCGAGGGTGGCGGGCTCACGACCAAACGCCCAGAGGTCGATCATCGCAGGGATGTTTGGCTTTGTGGTGCGGACGACGGGACTCGAACCCGTACTCTCACAGAGAAGCAGATTTTCGTACCACCTCGACTTTCGCCGCCGTCTGATGACGTTCGTGGTCTGGACTGTCCCTTCGCCATTGCCCGAAGGCTTTAGGCGCCGCCCGTCCAGTCTCTACACCTTCCCCCGAAGGGGCTTGGCTCGGGATTGGCTTAGGGTATTGCCCGTTAGCGTTCCCCGACTTTGAGCGGTTCTACTCCGCGGATTTCCCCGCGGGCACTCCAATTTTAAAGTCTGCTGCGTCTACCGATTTCGCCACGTCCGCCTTTTTTCGCCGTTCCTAGCGCTCGTGCGATGCACCTATGTTGCACCTAGCGCCGAATCGTTCTTCGTCATCCTGAAAAACCACGTCTCCTAAAGCCTTGCATAGCTTATCTTTTCTCCACCACGAACTTTTTTGTGGGATGGTAGAAAAAAAGACTTTTTAAGTCCGCTGGCTTGCCAGGCCTTGTTAGCTTGTACGGTCATGGTTATCGGGTAAAGAATATTGACGGCATCGCTGGTGTCGGTGGCTGAAAAGCCGGCTCCCATCAGGGCAATAGCCATTTCAGATGCAGGCGTACAGGGCAATGGTCAACAGCTACAGCCTGTCTGACGATTCCGGCGTCATGGCTGCGGCGGCTATCACGCATTTTTTGTTCGGTCAGGCGGTGTTTTCGTACCTCAATGGTTGGAGCGTGTTGATCGGACCTGGTACAGGTTTGGACAGCACGGGCTGCAAATACGCAAGGGATTTAATGGGCCTGGTGGCGTTCACGGCTTTTATCGTGACGTTTCTGTTCAGGGGCTACTCATAATCTCGTGGCTCGGCGGTTCCCGGCACACCATGACAGTAAGGAAGGACCCTGTGTCTCAACTCTCCCAGCTTCGAAGCCCCGCCGCCGTGCAGGCTGCCATCGATGAGTTCGTGCAACTGGGCCGCACGAAATTCCTGGCGCGCCACGGCTACGGCAAGTCCCGCGACTTCCTGGTACGTGATCCGAAGACCGGCACCGATTGCGATTCCAAGGCCATCGCCGGTGTGGCCTTCGGCAAGCAATTTCCCGAGCAGGGCCCGCTCACTGCTGACAGCTTCTCCGGTGGCGAGACGACCGTCGTTCCGGCGCTGACGCGGCTCGGGTTTCGCATCATTCGCATCGGCGAAGACTGGTCCGAAGAAGAGGTCCTGGCCACGGTCGAAGACTATTTCGACATGCTGCGTGCCGAGGCGGCTGGGGAGCCGTACCACAAGTCCGAGCACAACCAGGCACTGCGCCAACTGCTGAACGGTCGCAGCAAGTCTTCAGTCGAGCTCAAGCACCAGAACATTAGCGCCGTACTCGATGCCCTGGGCCTGCCCTATATCAACGGCTACAAGCCACGCGGCAACAGCCAACTGCTGCTGCGTAAATCCGTACACGCCTACGTTCTGGAACATCAGCAGACGGTCGGCGCTCTTGTCGATGCCCTGGAGGAGGTAAAACTTCCGGGTGACAAAACCTACCGAGCGGCTTTGGTAGAACCACCCGCCCGTGAAGTGCTTGTGCGTACCCCGGCATCTCTACGGCAACGCCTACCGCGAAAGTTCGATTATGCCGCTCGCGATGAAGCCAACCGCAAGCTGGGCCGGGCAGGGGAGCAGTGGGTGATTGGCTACGAACAGCAACGCCTGACCGAGCTCGGCCACCCAGAGCTTTTTCAGCGGCTGGATTGGGTGTCCGACACCCAGGGAGACGGTGCGGGGTTCGACATCCTGTCGTTCGAAGAGGACGCCCATGAGCGCTTCATCGAGGTGAAAACCACCAATGGCGGGGTAGGCTCGTCTTTCTTGGTCAGCCACAACGAACTCGAATTCTCCAAGGAGGCGGGCGATCAATTCCATCTGTATCGCGTGTTCCAGTTTCGGGACGGTCCGCGCCTGTTCACGCTACCCGGCGACCTCAGCCAACATGTGCATCTCAAGCCGACGGACTACCGGGCGAGTTTCCGGAGTTTGGTGGGGTAAAGGCAGGGTTCTGTTGAGCCGAATGGCTGTGTGCGGCCGATTCTGTTGAAAAAGTAGCGGCCTCCCCATGCCGTTGGCAAAATTGCTTTGTCAGCGAGCGTGGGGGCGAACAGCATGATGGGACAGTTACCGGGAGGACAGCAGCGCCTGTTCTACTCGTTCAATCTGGAAGATCACGTCCCGGCCCAACATCTCCTGCGCAGCATCGACCAGTGCTTGGATCTCAGTGATCTACGTGCCTACCTGGCAGATTTCTATAGCCCCATCGGGCGTCCCTCGATTGACCCGGAGTTGATGGTGCGCATGCTGGTCGTCGGCTACTGCTATGGCATTCGTTCCGAGCGGCGATTGTGCGAAGAGGTGCACCTGAACCTGGCCTATCGCTGGTTCTGCCGGTTGGGTCTGGAAGACGAAGTCCCCAATCACTCGACCTTCTCGAAGAATCGCCATGGGCGTTTTCGTGACAGCGATCTATTCCGCTGGTTATTCAATGAGGTGCTGCGGCGCTGCATGGCAGCCGGCCTAGTCAAGGGTGAAGGTTTCGCCGTCGACGCCAGCATCATTAAGGCGGATGCCAGCCGGCAACGTGGGGTGGCGGGAGATGAGGTCGATTGGAACGATCCAAAGCTCAGCAGCCGCGCAGTGCGCGAGTACCTCGAAGCCCTTGATGAAGAGGCGCTGGCTGAGGCTCTTCCCAAGAAAATTTCGCTCACTGATCCTCAGTCCCGTTGGACAGCAGCGCCAGGTGGCCCGGCCTTTTTTGCCTACTCCACGAATTACCTGATCGACACTGAGCACGGTGTGATCATGGACGTGGAAGCTACCCCGGCGCACCGTACCGCCGAAGTCGATTCGACTAGGACGATGGTCGAGCGTGTCGAGGCGCAGTTCGATCTCACACCGGAACGCCTTATCGGCGATACCGCTTATGGCACCGCCCCGATGCTGGCCTGGATGGTCGAAGAAAAGGACATCGAACCGCATGTGCCGGTGTGGGACAAGACCGAGCGCAAGGACGACAGCCTCTCCAGTAACGACTTTCACTGGAGTCAGGACGCCAATGAATATCGCTGCCCAGCCGGCAAACCGCTACGCAGTGAATGGCGCGCCTTCACCCAGCAAAGGTCGCGGGTAACTAAGGCCAAAACCGTCATTTACCGCTCCAGCCAAACCGACTGCGCCACCTGCCCGTTGAAAGCGAAATGCTGCCCCAACACGCCGAATCGGAAGATCGTCCGCAGCATCCATGAGGCTGCCCGCGACGTGGCTCGACGCATCGCCAAGACACCGGAGTACCTCGTCTCTCGCTGCGAACGAAAGAAGGTGGAGATGCTTTTCGCCCACCTCAAACGGATCATGAAACTCGACCGTTTACGACTGCGTGGCCTAACGGGTGCCACTGACGAATTCACCTTGGCTGCGATGGTGCAGAACCTGCGCCGCATGGCCAAGCTTTTGCCTCAAGGGCCACCGCTGACGGGATAGGTATGCCTGCTACGAGCAGAAACCCTCAAATTAACCCTTAAACCTGAGCAAGGACGCTCAGTGAAACGCCGGAAGGCAACTTGAAGTGGCTTGCAGCCACTTCGACAGCAGGCACACCTGATCGGCAGGCTGCCGCTAAAGCTACTTTTTCAACAGAATCGGCCGATTTGTGCCGGTCGTCAAGGACCGCTTCGGATCACTCTCAACCGGATCGCGGGCCAGCTGATTTGCTAAAACCCGCGCCAAACTCAACGAAGGATTTCGCATGATCCGTTTTTTTTGGCGATCACGCTCGGCCTGATGGTTGGCTGCTCGTCGAGTTCAAGTTCGATCTGATCAGTGAGCGGTAGCGCAAGTGGATCGCCTCAGCCAAGCAGCGTTGTTGCCGGCGGCCGGAAGAAAGCCTTGAACTAGTAGCGGAAAGGATGAAACTTTATTTTTACGATTCTCAGCATTTTCCAAGGTTGAGCGAAAATTAGGATGATACTTTAATGATTCCGGCCTCCATCCCCACAAAACGCTTGCAGATGGCAGAATTGAAATAAGTCATTGTTTTAAATGGATTTTTGCAGGAATTGCTACGTTGCAGGGTCCTGTAGTTAGGATGACACTTTATTTTCCTCCCACAGGCCTCGTGATACGCCTATTTTTATAGGTTAATGTCATGATAATAATGGTTTCTTAGACGTCAGGTGGCACTTTTCGGGGAAATGTGCGCGGAACCCCTATTTGTTTATTTTTCTAAATACATTCAAATATGTATCCGCTCATGAGACAATAACCCTGGTAAATGCTTCAATAATATTGAAAAAGGAAGAGTATGAGTATTCAACATTTTCGTGTCGCCCTTATTCCCTTTTTTGCGGCATTTTGCCTTCCTGTTTTTGCTCACCCAGAAACGCTGGTGAAAGTAAAAGATGCTGAAGATCAGTTGGGTGCACGAGTGGGTTACATCGAACTGGATCTCAACAGCGGTAAGATCCTTGAGAGTTTTCGCCCCGAAGAACGTTTTCCAATGATGAGCACTTTTAAAGTTCTGCTATGTGGTGCGGTATTATCCCGTGTTGACGCCGGGCAAGAGCAACTCGGTCGCCGCATACACTATTCTCAGAATGACTTGGTTGAGTACTCACCAGTCACAGAAAAGCATCTTACGGATGGCATGACAGTAAGAGAATTATGCAGTGCTGCCATAACCATGAGTGATAACACTGCTGCCAACTTACTTCTGACAACGATCGGAGGACCGAAGGAGCTAACCGCTTTTTTGCACAACATGGGGGATCATGTAACTCGCCTTGATCGTTGGGAACCGGAGCTGAATGAAGCCATACCAAACGACGAGCGTGACACCACGATGCCTGCAGCAATGGCAACAACGTTGCGCAAACTATTAACTGGCGAACTACTTACTCTAGCTTCCCGGCAACAATTAATAGACTGGATGGAGGCGGATAAAGTTGCAGGACCACTTCTGCGCTCGGCCCTTCCGGCTGGCTGGTTTATTGCTGATAAATCTGGAGCCGGTGAGCGTGGGTCTCGCGGTATCATTGCAGCACTGGGGCCAGATGGTAAGCCCTCCCGTATCGTAGTTATCTACACGACGGGGAGTCAGGCAACTATGGATGAACGAAATAGACAGATCGCTGAGATAGGTGCCTCACTGATTAAGCATTGGTAACTGTCAGACCAAGTTTACTCATATATACTTTAGATTGATTTAAAACTTCATTTTTAATTTAAAAGGATCTAGGTGAAGATCCTTTTTGATAATCTCATGACCAAAATCCCTTAACGTGAGTTTTCGTTCCACTGAGCGTCAGACCCCTATATGCATGATCCGCCTGTTATGTTCAATAGTTATGATCGTTCTGACGTTTTCTGCCAGCGCGGATGTCAGCGGCAGGGTTGTGCGCGTGCTGGATGGAGATACCGTTGAGATTCTTGAAACAGGGAACAGAGTGACCCGTGTTCGTCTGGCCGGCATTGATGCACCCGAAAAGAGCCAGCCCTTTGGCCAGCGCTCCCGTCAGGCTCTTTCATCGATGGTGGCGCAGCGAACCGTAACCGTCACGGGAGGAGATACGGATCGTTATGGACGGCTATTGGGTACGGTGTGGCTTGACGCTAAGGACGTGAATGCCGAACAGATCCGTAAGGGACTGGCCTGGGCGTACCGATATCACGGAAAACCCATCAAACCTGACTACGCTGCCCTCGAAGACGAAGCCAGACGTCTGGCAATCGGACTCTGGTCAGCCCCCGACCAGACAGAACCCTGGCGTTGGCGGAAGCAACATCAGGGATAAGGCTCTCTCAATGACGCCCTGAATCCGAACGTTGCCGACAGCAGGGGAAACCGATTACCTGTGCCTGTGTGAAAATGCCTGCATCCTGTGCTACGAGTTCTCACGATGCCAGGCGGCCGATTTGACTGCCAGTGCCAGTGCGCGTCCTTCTCCTTTCTTTTCCTGTTATACATAGCAACACGCAGATATATATTGACGGAAATAAAATGCACTTAAGTTAAAACTAATGGACATATCAGAACATAACCTATAAATTTATATATGTGCAGTAGAAACAAGTCTAATTAAATATATATCATTAACAATTTCCTCAGGAGTTCTAAAATGAATAAGAAGAGTGACAGAACCTTTCCTAAACCATTTTATTTTGCAGTCCTGTATGTAATAACGTTTTCCTTTTCTTACGCATGTTTATCTGAAATTCAACTAATTGTGTCAAATAATAATTCGCAAATTGATGCGGTGTGGCCATTAAACTGGATTACAGATCCGAACCAACGCATCTATGGTGCAGCTTTTTTAGGAGTGCTTATCTGCTGGGTTATTAATATTGTTTTCAACAAAGTTATTTTTACAAAGTATAAGAATTCGAGAAAACAATCCATCTGAAGCCCATACCTTTTAGGGATGGCGGACGCTTGTTCGCCACCTGAGCTATGCCACACGTTGTACTCCCTCAAAACCCTATCCCAAACTTTCCCTCGTTCAGCGCGTAGTTCTTTTCCTCATCATCCAGTACTCTGAGAGGAACTTTGTTTAGTTTGCACATGATACCCCCCATTTTGGTGGTTTGAACGTAAGATTACGGGTATTGATACCTTATTCAACTATTACTTTTATCCAGCTATTTGATACATAGTCGATACCGTTAATAATATCCACTGCATCGGTATCACATATTACTGTAGTTGTCCCGTAAAAAACACTAACCCATAAATATCACCCCTGAATATTTACGCTACAAACAGCTATTACTTTGTTGTCTTGTTGACGAGGTCTTTTGTACACATGCTGTCGAACGCTAAAATTTATGCTCAACGGAAATTTCGGCAGTTCCAGCGGCTACCGGTATAAACGGAGAATAATTATGCCGCGTGGCGGCATAAAGGCGCCAACAGATGTTAAATATTACACTGAAAGTGAGTGGCGCCGTTGCCCGGCGTAGCCGGTTACAGTTCTGATAGGTTCCACCAATCCATCCCTTCCCCCTGTTAAGCCATAATCCGCAAACAGGCTGTACAGAAAGCTATGTGCGCCGTCGGAGTGGTCACGACAAGGCTTAGCCGCAGTCGGGGCGTATCTCCGCGTTAGCGGGCCGTTAGGACCGCTTACGGGCGTGTTATCCTGGACCTGTCGACAGTATAAATTAAAGCGGCTCAGAATCTAGTTACAACATCCATCATTAAAAGCGATGTCTTCCGGCCCTTTGGGCCGGGTGGCGGCGCTTTTCAGTGGTGAGTTTGTGTGAGGAGTTGAAGATTTGGAAGGTCAGTTACCAGATGTTGGCAGTTTATAAAGTTTTGCACCCTGCCCGCCATTTTTGGCGGGAGCTACTTTAAGGCGCAAAGCGCCTGAACCGAACCGGCGCGGACAGCGTCCGCTGCAAGGGCGGGCGTTATACACATGTCCACAGGACAGGTGCTGAATAGGTTTTATTTTTAAAAGTAAGTAATAACTGAAGTTTAAAAGAAAGAAGATCGGGTGTTTAAAAGGATCATCGTAGTTTGTAAAAAAACCATTTAGTGGTTTGAACGATATCCTTCCAGTGGATTGAAGCAATACCCTCTTGTAGTTTGTGTGGATAAGTAGAAGAACAACGAAAAGCGGCGAAACATTGGGCGATCGGTCACAGAAATGTGTGACCAACAAAGGTCGGATTTTGTTTAAGTTTATTCACTCTGAGAGCTACCGGACGAGTTTGTCATTCAGAGACATAAAACAGGGACTCGAATAGGTGAAAACGGCAATACAAGCTGGAAAGCAGGCAGGCGTATACCGGCACCAGGGCACCAGGTCATATAGATTGTGTATTAGCAGGCGTTAAGTTGTGACGAGCAAGGCATCACCGAGTCGAGCATAATGGCCACGCGAGAGCTTCATTCGCTCAGTGACCCGACGTTCTATCTCGTCGCGCACCGAATCAAGAGTACCGAAGAAGCGGCCCTTACTGATTTCTTTCTGGAGCTGCAGACGAACCAGTTGCTCAATCTCTTTACGCGTTCGGGGAGCATCCTTACGCGCCCTGTGCCGTTTCATGCCGTGTTCATAACGTGACTTATGATACTGTCGGAAGCGTTCACGCACGAATGACCAGGCCGCACTGATAAGTTCATCAGCACCGGCGCGGGGTAGCCCTTTCTTCTCACGCTGCTTGTTCTCCCACTCGATACGGCTGCGACGGGCTGCAGCAACGGCTTCCTCAGACACCCCCAGTACCTGCCACATCAGAGGCGTGAAAGTTATGTCTGTGGGGATATTGCAGCCAATTTCTTTGTCGTATTCGGTGTTATAGGTAATGAGATTGAGCTGAGCGAGAAACTTCAGAGCCCCCGTCAGGCGGGTGATCGACAGACGTTTTTTTTCCGTGGCCAGCCCGCAGCGAATGCTCATGGTAGTAAGCGATGAACCAACGCGATTAGCCAGGGGATTAAAATAATGGCACATTGCCTGAACAGCTGCTTCCAGAGCCCGTATGCGCAACACTGGAGGGCGCTTTTTGCGCTCACCACGGGCGATCAGCATAGCAACCAGAGCCTGAAACTCTGCACGCTGAGTGAAGCCAACAGCTTTCTCGCGAATTTTTTCACAGAATGGCAGAGTTTTCTTTCCCTTTTCAGGAATGAACACTGGATTCGGATTTTTTACCTGGCGGTAAAGTGTAGTAGCTTCAGAATTCTGCTTACTCAC